>JAGOCV010000188.1 GCA_017998575.1 Burkholderiaceae bacterium | reverse complement strand
GTTCGGGCCTGGACGCGGTGGGCACGGCCGCGCGCGCCATCAAGTCGGGCGAGGCCGGCCTGATGATCGCCGGCGGTGTGGAGAGCATGAGCCGCGCGCCCTTCGTCATGCCGAAGGCCGAAAGCGCCTTCAGCCGCAGCAATGCCATCTACGACACCACCATCGGCTGGCGCTTCGTCAACAAGCTGATGAAGCAGCAGTACGGCGTCGATTCCATGCCCGAGACGGCGGAGAACGTGGCCGACGATTACAAGATCGAGCGCGACGCGCAGGACCGCATGGCCCTGGCCTCGCAACTCAAGGCCGTGGCCGCGCAGAAGGCCGGCGTGTTCGACGCCGAGATCACGCCCGTCACCATTGCGCAGAAGAAGGGCGACGCCATCGTCGTCTCGAAGGACGAGCATCCGCGCGAGACCAGCCTCGAATCACTGGCGAAGCTCAAGGGCGTGGTGCGCGAAGGCGGCAGCGTCACCGCCGGCAACGCCAGTGGCGTGAACGACGGCGCCGTGGCGCTGCTGCTGGCCGACGAGGCCTCGGCCGCGAAGCACGGCCTCACGCCGCGCGCCCGCGTGGTCGGCATGGCCACGGCCGGCGTCGCGCCGCGCGTGATGGGCATCGGCCCCGCGCCGGCCACGCAGAAGGTGCTGGCCCTCACCGGCCTCACGCTCGATCAGATCGACGTGATCGAACTCAACGAGGCCTTTGCAGCCCAGGGCCTGGCCGTGCTGCGCCTGCTGGGCCTGAAAGACGACGACGCGCGCGTCAACCCCAATGGCGGCGCCATTGCGCTGGGCCATCCGCTGGGCGCCTCGGGCGCGCGTCTGGCCACCACGGCGGTGAATCAGCTGCACCGCAGCGGCGGCCGCTACGCGCTGTGCACCATGTGCATCGGCGTGGGGCAGGGCATCGCCGTCATTCTCGAACGCGTCTGACACCGGGCGCGGCAACGCGCCCCTGCAGGCCATCCGGCGCCCGGCATCCGCAGGGATGCCCGGCGTTGTTCCATCCGCGCGCGTGAATCGGGCGCGGGCGGGGCGTTTATTGCGCTCGCGGAAAAACTGATTTCCGCCCCGGCCGTTGAATCGGCGGTGACCCTCGTCCACACTGCGGCGCACACCGGCACGGGCCTGCTGCGGCCTGTCGCCCCTACGCAGGAACGAGAACGAGGAGACATACACATGAGCAACAGCATCGGTTGGATCGGCCTGGGCCGCATGGGCGAGGCGATGGTCAAACGCCTGCTGAAGGCCGGCCACGCCGCCAGCGTCTGGAACCGCACGGCCGCCAAGGCCGAACCCCTGCGCGAGTACGGCGCCACCGTGGCGACCGACAAGCAGCAACTCTCGGGCTGCGACGTGGTGTTCACCATGGTCTCGACCACCGACGACCTCAAGGAAGTGCTGTTCGGTGCCGGCGGCCTGGTGGCGGGCAGCCAGCGTCCGAAGGTGGTGGTCGACTCCTCGTCGATCTCGCAGGAAGGCTCGGCCGAGATCCGCGAGAAGCTCGAATCGCTGGGCGTGGCCTACCTGTGCGCCCCGGTGTCGGGCAACGCCAAGGTGGCCAAGGCCGGCAAGCTGCTGGTCGTGTGCTCGGGCCCGAAGCACCTGTACGAGATGGCCGAGCCCTATCTGGCCGCCATGGCGCGCAAGGTGATGTGGGTGGGCGAGGGCGAGCTGGCCCGCATCTGGAAGATCGCGCACAACACCATGTTCGGCGTGATCATCCAGAACCTCTGCGAGATCACCGTGCTGGCCGAGAAGGCCGGCATCCCGCGCAACGTGTTCCTCGAAAGCATCAACGACTCGGTGCTGGGCTCGATGTACACGCGCTACAAGACGCCGGTGCTGTCGAACCTGACGTTCGAGCAGGTCACCTTCACACCCAAGCTGCTGCTCAAGGACATGGACCTGGGCATGTCGGCCGCCAAGGCGCACGGCGTGGCCATGCCATCGGCCGCCGCCACGCGCGAATCGGTGGCCCGCATGGTGGGCCGGGGCTACGACGACATCGACTTCGCGGTGCTGCTGGTCGAGACGGCCAAGGACGCGGGGCTCGAAGTCAAGCCGCTGAACCTGAAGCTCTCCGACGGCCTGGAGTCCTGATATGAGACCGAAGCCCCCACGCTCATTGCTACGCGTATCGCTGACATGACAGTCGCGCGCACGCTCATCCGCGGCGCCACCGTCATCACGATGGATGCGCAGGGCGACCTGCCACGCGCCGACATTCTGGTGACGGGCGACCGCATCACCGAGATCGCGCCGCAACTCGCGGTTCAGGACGCCGATGTCGTCGACGCCTCGGGCTGCATCGTCATCCCCGGCCTGGTCAACGCGCACATGCACACCTGGCAGACCGCGTTGCGTGGCGTGGCCGCCAACTGGACGCTGCTGCAGTACTTCAAGAACATGCACGCGGGCCTGGCCACGGTGTTCACGCCCGAGGATCTGGCCATCGCCACCTACGTGGGCGCGCTCAACCAGCTCAACTGCGGCACCACCACGCTGGGCGACTGGTGCCACAACAATCCCACGCCGGCGCACAACGACGCCGCCGTCGATGGCCTGCTGCGCTCGGGCATCCGGGCCGCGTTCTTCCACGGCACGCCCAAGCCCGACCCGAAGCCGGGGCAGCAGCCGTTCTGGGAGGTGCCGCATCCGCGCGCCGAGATCGAACGGCTGATCCGCGAGCATCAGGCGCAGCCGCTGCTGTCGATCCAGGCGGCCGTGCTGGGCCCGCACTATTCGACGATGGACGTCGCGCTGCACGACTTCCGCATGGCGCGCGATCTGGGCCTGATCGCCTCGATGCACCAGGGCGGCGGCCCGGCCCGCACGCCCGAGGGCTGGCAGCGGCTGGAGGCCGAAGGGTTGCTCGGCCCCCACATCAACATCGTGCACGGTCATGCGCTGTCCGACGAACAACTGGCCCGCTTCTGCGAGCTGGGCATGAGCTTCTCGGCCACCGCCGAGAGCGAAATGTCGCAAGGCCACGGCCATCCGATCACCGGCCGCCTGCGCGACAACGGCCGCGCCCCCTCGCTGGGCGTGGACCTGGAAAGCGTGATGAGCGGCGACATGCTGAGCCAGGCGCGCGTCGCGCTCGGCATCCAGCGCAGCCTGGACAACTTCGACCACCGCCAGGCGCACGGCACCATTCCCTCCACCTCGACCATCACCACGCGCGAGGCGCTGTCGTGGGTGACGGTGGAAGGCGCGCGCATGCTGGGGCAGCTCGACCGCATCGGCACGCTGGCGGCCGGCAAGCAGGCCGACCTCGTGGTCATCCGCGCCGACACGATCAACATGCGGCCGGTGCACGTTCCGGTCAGCACGGTGGTGATGCAGACCAGTCTGGCCAACATCGACAGCGTGATGGTGGCCGGCCAGTGGAAGAAGCGCGGCGGCCGCCTGCTGGCGGGCGACGTCGAACACAGCCTGCGGCAACTCGAGGCCTCTGGCCAGAAGATCACGCAGGCGCTGGGCCTGCAGGCCTGAGCGCGACGGCAGCACAGACGTCACCGGCCGTGCTGCGGGCCGGCGACCCGGATGGATCGACCGAGTCAGCGAGTTTTCGAAGAGTGAGCGAGAAAGAGACCGGGGTCAGACCCATGTCCCGGCCCCCACACCTACTGGAGACAAGACCATGAAGCGTTTCATCACCCTGGCCACGTGCGCGCTGGCCACCACCTTTGCCATGGCGCAGGCCCCGGCAGCGGCCTATCCGACGAAACCGGTGCGCATCATCGTGCCGTTCACGGCCGGCAGCGCCACCGACATCATGGCCCGCATCGTTGGCGAGCGGCTCGGCACCAAGTGGGGCCAGCCCGTGGTGGTGGAAAACCGCCCCGGCGCCGGCGGCACGCTGGGCGCGGCGCAGGTGGCCAAGAGCGAGCCCGACGGCTACACCCTCATCGTGGTCTCCACCGGCCACGTGGTGAACCCGGTGCTCTACCAGAACCTGCCCTACGACACGCTGGCCGACTTCGCGGGCGTGATCCCGCTGGCCACGCTGCCCAACATGCTGGTGGTGGGCGAGGGCAGCCCGTACAAGACAGTGTCCGAACTGCTCGCGGGCGCCCGCGCCAAGCCGGGCCAGCTCAACTACGCCTCGGCCGGCACCGGCAGCGCCACCCACATCAACGCCGAGAAATTCCGCGCCGTCACCGGCATCAACGTGCAGCACGTGCCGTACAAGGGCACGCCCGAGACCATCGTCGAGACGATCGCCGGCCGTGTCGACTTCATGTTCACGCCCATGCTGTCGTCGCTGCAGCAGGTCAAGGAAGGCAAGATGCGCGCGCTGGCCGTCAGCGGCAGCCGTCGCTCGGCCACGCTGCCCGACGTACCCACCGTGGCCGAGGCCGGCGTGCCCGGCTTCGTGTTCGACTTCTGGGCCGGCCTGTTGGCGCCCGCCAAGACGCCGCGCCCGGTGATCGACAAGCTCAACGCCGATGTGCGCGACGTGCTGGCCCAGCCCGACGTGAAGGAGCGCATGGCCAAGCTCGGCGCCGAATCGATGAGCATGAGCGCGCAGCAGTTCGACACTTACATCAAGGACGAGTACAACACCCTCGGCGCCGTGATGAAGGGCGCCAGATAGGAAGGACACACGGATGGTGGCGCGGCTGCACGTGAACGGAGCGATGCATGACGTGCCCGCCGAGGTGGCGGGCGCCGACGTGCCGCTCGTCCACGTGCTGCGCGATGGCTGCGGCCTGGCCGGCACGCGGCTGGGCTGCGGCGCCAACCAGTGCGGCGCCTGCCACGTGCTGATCGACGGCGCTTCGGTGCCCTCGTGCGACACGCCGCTGTGGGCCACCGAGGGCAAGGCCGTCGTCACCGTCGAAGGACTGGCGCACGACGCGCGCGGCGCGGCATTGCAGCAGGCGTTCATCGACCTGCAGGCGGGCCAGTGCGGCTATTGCCTGTCGGGCATTCTGGTCAGTGCCACGGCGCTGCTGGGGCGCGACGCCGATCCGTCCGACGCGGCCGTGCGCGCCGCGCTCGATCGCCACCTGTGCCGCTGCGGCGCGCACAACCGCATCGTGCGAGCGGTGCGCCTGGCCGCGCAACGGCTGCGCGAGGGCATCGCTGCATGAACGTCGCACCGCCCGCCTTGCCGGCCAGCCTGGCCGCCAACCCGCTGCTGTCGCAGTGGCTGGCCTTCGAAGCCGATGGCACGCTCACGGTGCGCACCGGCAAGGTGGAGCTGGGGCAGGGCATCGCCACCGTGCTGGCGCAGATCGTGGCCGACGAACTCGGCATCGGCGTGGCGCGCATCCGCATGGCGGCGGCCTGCACGGCGAGCGGGCCCAACGAAGGCCTCACGGCCGGCAGCCTCTCGGTGCAGGAATCGGGCGCGGCGCTGCGCCAGGTGTGCGCCGAGGTGCGCGCGCTGTGCGGGCAGCTCGGCGTGGCCGACGGCTGGCAGTTGCCGGCCGATGCGCTGGCCGGGCGACGTGCCGACGGCGAGGCGCGCCCGCGCCCGGCCGATGAACTCACGCTGCGCGGGCGCGACGTCGCGCGCATCGACCTGCCGGACAAGATCGCGGGTCGCCCGGCGTTCGTGCAGGACCTGCAGCCTCCGGGCCTGCTGCATGGCCGCGCGGTGCGCCCGCCCTCGCGCGGCGCGCGCCTGAGCGATGTCGATGCGGACACGGTGCGCGCACTGCCCGGCGTGGTGGCGGTGGTGCGCGACGGCCAGTACCTCGGCGTGGTGGCCGATGCCGAGCACCGCGCCATCGTGGCCGCGCGCCGGCTGGCCGCGCTGGCGCAGTGGGACGAGGCGACCACGCTGCCCGATGCGGCGGCGCTGCCGGCTTTCCTGCGCGCGGCGCGTTCGGAAACACGGGTCGTCGCCGGCCCGGCCGACGACACGCCGCCGCCGGCCGGGCTGCGCCATCTGGGCGCGCACTATTCGCGACCCTATCTCGCCCACGCGTCCATCGGCCCGTCGTGCGCGCTGGCCACGGTGACCGACGAAGGCGTGGAAGTGTGGAGCCACGCGCAGGGCATCTTCCACCTGCGCGCCGATCTCGCGCTGATCCTGCGGCGCCCGGCCGACACCATCGTCGTGCACCACGCGCAGGGCGCCGGCTGTTACGGCCACAACGGCGCCGACGACGCAGCGGTGGATGCCGCGCTGCTGGCGCGCGCCGTGCCCGGCCGCCCGGTGCGCGTGCTCTGGAGCCGCGAGGACGAGTTGAGTTGGTCGCCCTTCGGTGCGGCCATGGCCGTGAGCCTGCAGGCCGGGCTGGACGACACCGGCCGCATCGCGCACTGGCGGCACGAAGTCTGGTCCAACGGCCACAGCATGCGGCCCGGACGCGGCGGCGAGGTGCCCGTGCTGCTGGCCGCCACGCAACTGGCCGAGCCCTTCCCCGCCGTCACCGCCGTCAATCCGCCACCCGGCGCGGGCGGTGGCGGCGAACGCAACGCCGTGCCGATCTACGCACTGCCCGATGCGCGCGTGGTCAGCCACCGCGTGCTCGACATGCCGCTGCGCACCTCGTCGCTGCGTTCGCTGGGCGCGCATTGCAATGTGTTCGCGATCGAGTCGTTCATGGACGAGCTGGCACAGGCGGCGCAATGCGATCCGCTGGCATTCCGCCTGCGCCATCTGGACGACCCGCGCGCCCGCGACGTGCTGCAGGCCGCCGCGCGCAACGCGGGATGGGTCGGCCGCGATGCGCGCGAACGCAGCGAGGGCACGGGTTTCGGCCTGGGCCTCGCACGCTACAAGGGCAGCGGCGCCTGGTGCGCGGCCGTGGCCGAGATCGAGGCGGCCGAGGCCGTGCGCGTGCGGCGCCTGTGGATCGCCGTGGACGTGGGCTGCGTGGTCAACCCCGACGGCGTGCTCAACCAGATCGAGGGCGGCGCGGTCCAGACCGTGAGCTGGGTGCTCAAGGAAGCCGTGCGCTTCGACCACACGCGCGTGCTCAGTGCAAGCTGGGAGGACTACCCGATCCTGCGCTTTTCCGAAGTGCCCGAGGTGCATGTCGAACTCATGCACCGGCCCGATCAGCCGTCGCTGGGCGCGGGCGAGGCCACGCATGGGCCGGTGGCCGCCGCCATCGCCAACGCGGTGGCCGACGCCGTGGGCATCCGCATGCGCGACATGCCGCTCTCGGCCGATGCACTGATGCAGGCCGCGCTGGCCGACTGAATTTCTCCAGAGGAACCCATCCATGACCGACCGCCTGCGCGTCAACGTCTTCAACACCTCCAGCAACCTGCCGCTGCTGGCGGCCGGGCAGCAGGGCTTCTTCGCGCGCGAAGGCCTGGCCATCGAAGTGCAGAACACGCCCAACTCCGACGAGCAGCGCGCGGGCCTGGCGGAAGGCCGATTCGAGATCGCGCACGCGGCGGTGGACAACGCCGTCGCCATGGTCGAAGGCGCGGGGCAGGACGTGGTGATCGTGATGGGCGGCGACGCGGGCATGAATGACTTCATGGTGCGGCCCGAGATCAGGAGCTTCGACGACCTGCGCGGCAAGCTGCTGGCGGTCGACGCGCCGAAGACGGCCTACGCCGTGGCCGCGCGCAAGATCCTCAAGGACCGTGGCCTGCAGCAGGGCCGCGACTACGACGTCAAGCTGGCCGGTGGCACCGGCCCGCGCGCCGCTGCCATGCTGGCCGACGCCAGCCTGGCCGCCGCGATGATCAATCCGCCGTTTTCGTTCACCGTGCGTGCCCAGGGGCTGCACAGCCTGGGCAGCCAGCACGAACTGCTGGGCCCCTACCAGGCCACCGGCGCCTTCGTGCAGCGGCGCTGGGCGCAGACC
>JAGOCV010000187.1 GCA_017998575.1 Burkholderiaceae bacterium | reverse complement strand
GCCTGGCCTCGCTGTTCAATCCGGTGCTCTATCCGGGCGTGGGCGAGGTGCTGCGCATCACGCAGCAGGAGCTGGCCTACCTGGTCGGCCTGTCGCGCCAGCGCGTGAACGAGGCGCTGAATGCGCTGCAGGCCGCGGGCGCCATCCGCATCGAATACGGCGGCGTGCGGGTGCTCGACCTGGCGGCGCTGCGTTCCAGCGTCTCGGCATCGGGAGGGTGAGCAGCGTGCAGATCAAGTGGCTGGAAGACCTCATCGCCCTGGCACAGACGCGCAGCTTCGTGCGCGCGGCCGAGATGCGCCACGTCACGCATCCGGCCTTCGGGCGCCGCATCCGCGCACTGGAGCGGTGGGCCGCGACGCCGCTGGTCGAGCCCGGCGGCGGCCCGGTCACCCTCACGCCCGCCGGCCAGAACCTGCTGCAACACGCCTTGCAGGCCGTGCCGGCACTGCAGCGCGCACGCGACGAGCTCGGCGGCTCGCCGGGCGATGCGAGTGAATGCGTGACGCTGTCGACGGGCCGCACGCTGGCGCGCACCATTGCCGCGGACTGGCTGGTGCGCGTGCGCCCCCAACTGGCCGGTGGCCGGGTGCATGTGAGCACGGGATCGATGGGCGAAATCCTGCAGCGCTTCGAGCGCGGCGAGTCCGACTTCATGCTGGCCTATCACCACCCGCTGATCGGCATCCGGCTGAGTTCACAGCACTACCTGCTGCGCACGCTCGCGCGCGACCGGCTGGTGCCCGTGACGCGCATCAATGCGCAAGGCAAGCCCGCGCATGGCTTCGGCGGGCGCCAGCCGGCGCCCTACCTCGCCTATGCCCAGACGCTCGCGCTCGGCCGCCTGGTGGACGACCACCTCACCAACCATCCGCAGGCGCCGCAGCTGCGCGAGGTGATCGAGTGCGACTCGGCCGACGCGTTGCTGGAGTACGCGCTCAAGGGCCTGGGCATCGCGTGGCTGCCGTGGTCGCTGGCGGGCGGCGCCTGCCGCGCCCGCCAGCTGGCGCCGGTGGCCGGCAAGTCCATGGAGATCGGCTTCGAGATCCGCATGGTGCGGCCCAAGCGCCGGCTCTCGCCGCTGGCCGAACGGCTGTGGCTGCTGGTCGATCCGGCCTGATTCCGAAAAAAGCACGGACATGTGCCGAATCGGCACATCGGTCGGCGTGGCTGTTCCCAGAATCCGGCGAATCCCAAACCAACCGGAGACAAGACGATGAAATCTTCCCAACGGCCCCGCCGTGCCGCGCTCGCCCTGGCGGCAGCCTGCCTGCTGGCCGCCTGGATTACCCCGGCACTGGCTCAGGGCGATGCCTGGCCCAGCCGGCCGATCACCCTGGTGGTGGGCTATCCGCCCGGCGGCAGCACCGACCTCACGGGGCGCGTGGTGGCCGAGCAACTGGCGCGCAAGCTCGGCGTGCCCGTGGTGGTGGAGAACGTCGGCGGCGCGGGTGGCGCGATCGGCGCGCAGAAGGTCGTCAACGCCGCACCCGACGGCTACACCCTGATGCTCGGCGCCAACAACGAGGTGGCGATCGCGCGGCTGATCTCGTCGGCCGTGCGCTACACCGAGAAGGACTTCACGCCCATCGGCCTGGTGGCGTCCCAGCCCATGGTGCTGGTTGCTTCCGCCGCCTCGGGCGTGAAGAACGTCGATGACTTTGTGCAGCGCGTGAAGGCGCAGCCGGGCCGGTACAGCTTCGGCAGCTCTGGCGTCGGGACGGGGCTGCATCTGGCGGGCGAGCTGGTCAAGCAGCAGGGTGGCCTGTTCATGACGCACATTCCCTATCGCGGCGTCGCACCCCTGACCAACGACTTGCTGGGCGGATCAATCGAGTACGGCGTGTTCGTGCTCTCCAGCGGCCTGCCGCACATCCGCAGCGGCAAGGTGGTGGCGCTGGGCGTGACCGAGAAGAAGCGTTCTCAGGCGGCGCCAGATATCCCCTCGCTGTCGGAGCAGGCGGCATTCCGCAACCTCGACATCAACATCTGGTTCGCGCTGCTCGCGCCGCCCCGGCTGCCCGCGCCGATCGCCGCGCGGTTGCGCACCGCGCTCAACGAGTCGCTGCAGGCCCCCGAGCTGAGGAAGAAGCTGGAAGACTCCGGCTCGACCATCGCGACACCCGTCGCCGACATGGAGGGCTTCCTGGCGAGCGAGACGGCCAAATACAAGAAGATCGTGGACTACGCCGGGATCCGCGAATGAACCGCAGGCCGGACTTCGCCATCGCCGCCCCCGATCTGTCGCGCTGGCGCCAGGGCAACACCGGCGTCGAGGGCGTGTGGCAGTTCGAATCCGGCCGCCCCGGCCGCAGCGTGCTGGTGACGGCGCTGGTGCATGGCAACGAGCTGTGTGGCGCCTGGGTCCTCAAGGAGTTGCTGGAGGCGGGCGTGCGGCCCCGCAGTGGACGTCTGGCGCTGGCGTTCTGCAACCTCGCGGCGTTCGACCGGTTCGACGCCGCGGCGCATGACGCCGCGCGTTTCGTCGAGGAAGACATGAACCGCCAATGGAGCGACGAGCGCCTGGACGGCGGCCAGAGCCTGGAGCGCCGCCGGGCGAAGGCGCTGCGGCCCGTCGTGGCCGGCGCCGACTGGCTGCTGGACCTGCATTCCATGCACGAGCCCGGCGAGGCGCTGCTGTTGACTGGCATGCAGCCGCGCAACCGGGGCCTCGCGAGGGAGCTGGCCGCACCCGCCCACGTCGTGATGGACGCCGGCCACAGCGACGGCGTGCGCCTGCGCGACTACGGGCGGCTGGGCCAGCCGGACGATGCCGCGCCCGACACGCGTTCCCTGCTCGTGGAATGCGGATTCCACGGGGATGCCGGCAGCATCGTGGTGGCGCGCGACGTCTGTGCCCGGTTCCTGGAGCTGTCGGGCTGCCTGGACGGTCACGATCTGGCCACGCTGCTGCCGCGCTGGCGACAGCCACCCGCGCCGCGCCAGTGGGCACTGCTCGTCACGGGCGCCGTCGTCGCCCGGAGCGCGCGCTTCCGTTTCGTGCAGCCGTTCGTGGGGCTCGAGGTGATCGCCCGTGCCGGCACCGTGATCGGCGACAACGACGGCGAGCCGGTGACGACGCCGTATGACGACTGTGTGCTGGTCATGCCCTCGACGCGCCAGGCGAGGCAGGGCGTGACCGTGGTGCGCTTCGCGCGGCGCGAGCCCCTGTAGCAGTGCGGGTGCCGCGGCGGGGACTGCGGTAGGCTCGGGTGTCTGCCCCCCGATGCCCCTCCCATGCCCGCGCCTTCCATCCCCGCACCCGCCGAACCCGTCCGCCTCAACAAGCGCATGGCCGAACTCGGCCTGTGCTCGCGCCGCGAGGCCGACGAATGGATCGAGCGCGGCTGGGTGCGCGTCAACGGCCAGCCCGCCGCCATGGGCGTGAAGGTGTTGCCTTCCGATCGCATCGAGGTGGACCGCCGGGCCGCCGGCGAGCAGGAGCAGCGCGTGACCGTGCTGCTGCACAAGCCCGTGGGCTACGTGAGCGGCCAGGCCGAGGACGGCCACCAGCCCGCCATCACCCTGATCGGTGCCCGCAGCCACTGGCAGGGCGACACCAGCCGCACGCGCTTCGTGCCCTCGCAGCTGCGCAACCTCGCCCCATCGGGTCGGCTCGACATCGATTCCACCGGCCTGCTGGTGCTCACGCAGGATGGCCGCGTGGCGCGCCAGCTCATCGGCGAGGACTCCGAGGTCGAGAAGGAATACCTGGTGCGCGTGCACTACGGCAACGTGCATCAGGACGTGCAGGCGGCCTTTCCCGCCGCGCAGCTGGCGCGACTGCGCCACGGCCTGTCGCTGGACGGCAAGCCGCTCAAGCGCGCGCAGGTGGATTGGCAGAACCCCGAGCAGTTGCGCTTCGTGCTCACCGAAGGCAAGAAGCGCCAGATCCGCCGCATGTGCGAAGCTGTCGGCCTGCACGTGGTGGGCCTCAAGCGCGTTCGCATCGGCCGCGTGACGCTGGGGCAGTTGCCCATGGGGCAGTGGCGTTACCTGGGGCCGCACGAGCGGTTCTGAGCCCGGCTGCGCCGGGATAATCCGGGGCCCTTGAAAGCGTCCCGCCGGGCCCCAATCTGGCCGCCAGCCGCGTTCCTTTCCAACACAGACGACATGACCAAGCAAACCCATTCCTTCCAGGCCGAAGTCGCGCAACTGCTGCACCTGGTCACCCATTCGCTGTATTCCAACCCCGAGATCTTCGTGCGCGAGCTGGTCTCCAACGCGTCGGATGCCTGCGACAAGCTGCGCTTCGAGGCGCTGGACAAGCCCGAGCTGTACGAAAACGACCCGCAGCTCGAAGTACGGATTTCGTTCGACAAGGCCGCCAAGACACTGACCATCGCCGACAACGGCATCGGCCTGTCGCAGCAGGAGGCCATCGACAACCTGGGCACCATCGCCAAGAGCGGCACGCGCGAATTCATGGGCAAGCTTTCGGGCGACCAGAAGCAGGATGCGCAGCTCATCGGCCAGTTCGGCGTGGGCTTCTATTCGGGCTTCATCGTGGCCGACCGCATCACGGTCGAATCGCGCCGTGCCGGCCTGCCGGCTGCCGAAGGCGTGCGCTGGAGCAGCACCGGCACCGGCGACTTCGAGGTCGAATCCATCGATCGTGCACAGCGCGGCACCAGCGTCACGCTGCACCTGCGCGACGATGCGCTCGACTACGCCAGCACGTGGAAGCTCAAGGAACTGGTGGGCAAGTATTCCGACCACATCGCGTTGCCGATCCGCATGCGCCGCGAGGAGTGGAAGGAAGGCGAGAACGACACCGGCGGCGAGATGGTGCTCACCGACGACTGGGACACCGTCAACCAGGCCAGCGCGCTCTGGACGCGGGCCAAGAAGGACATCAGCGACGAGCAGTACGCCGAGTTCTACAAGGGTCTGGCGCACGACTTCCAGCCGCCGCTGGCCTGGAGCCACAACCGCGTCGAAGGCAGCACCGAATACACCCAGCTGCTCTACGTGCCGGCCGCCGCGCCGTTCGACCTCTACAACCGCGACAAGAAGGCCGGCGTCAAGCTCTACGTGCGGCGCGTCTTCATCATGGACGACGCCGAGGCGCTGATGCCCACCTACCTGCGCTTCGTGCGCGGCGTGGTCGATTCGGCCGACCTGCCGCTCAACGTGAGCCGCGAGCTGCTGCAGGAAAGCCGTGACGTCAAGGCGATCCGCGAAGGCAGCACCAAGCGCGTGCTCGCGATGCTCGAAGACATGGCGAAGATGCAGACGAGCGACGAGGCGAGCGCCGAGGACAAGGCGAAGTACGGCAAGTTCTGGGCCGAGTTCGGTGCCGTGCTCAAGGAGGGCCTGGGCGAGGATTCGGCCAACCGCGAGCGCATCGCGAAGCTGCTGCGCTTCGCCTCCACGGCCAGCGACGAAGCCACCGTCTCCTTCGCCGACTACAAGGCGCGCATGAAGGAAGGCCAGCAGGCCATCTACTACCTCACGGCTGAAACGCTGGCCGCAGCGAAGAGCAGCCCGCAACTCGAGGTCTTCCGCAAGAAGGGCATCGAGGTGCTGCTGATGGCCGACCGCGTCGACGAATGGGCGCTGGGCTTTCTCACCGAATTCGATGGCACGCCGCTGCAGAGCGTGGCCAAGGGCGCGGTCGATCTCGGCAGCCTGCAGGACGAGGCCGAGAAGAAGGCCGCCGAAGAAGCCGCAGAGCAATTCAAGCCGCTGCTGGCCAAGCTCAAGGAAGCGCTCAAGGACAAGGCCGAAGACGTGCGCGTGACCACGCGCCTGGTCGATTCGCCCGCCTGCCTGGTGGTGCCCGAGCACGGCATGAGCCTGCAGCTGGCGCGTCTGCTCAAGCAGGCCGGCCAGCCCGCGCCCGACAACAAGCCCGTGCTCGAGATCAACGCCGACCACGCGCTGGTGAAAAAGCTCGACGGCTCACCCAACTTCCACGACCTGGCCCACATCCTGTTCGACCAGGCCCTGCTGGCCGAGGGCGGCCTGCCCGAAGACCCTGCCGCCTACGTGCGGCGCGTGAATGCGCTGCTGGCCTGATTTGCTAGCATGGTCCGCATGAAGTTCCCACGCAATGTCCGCTCGCTGGACCTGGCTGCGCCTGCCGTCATGGCGGCCGCGTTGCTGTCCGGCTGCGCCGCTGGCGTCGGCATCGGCGTGCCCATCGCGCCCGGTGTTTCGGTGGGCGTGGGCGTCGGCAGCGGCGGCGTCACGGCCGGCGTGGGTACGGGCGTCGGCCCGGTGGGCGTGGGCGTGGGTGTGAACCAGCGCGGTGTGGTGACGGGCGGTGTCGGTGTGGGTGCCTCCACGCCGCTGGGCGGCAGCGGTGCCAGCGTGGGCGTGGGTGTGGGCACGGGCACCGTGCTGTACGACCCCAACAGTCCGTCGAACCGCGCCGCGGCGCCGTCGCGTTCGACTTCCGGCGCACCCGTGCCGGCGGCCGGCGGCGTGCCGGTGCAGCGCGGCGTGGTGGTTCCCTCGCAGCCCTGAACCCGCCCGCGCCGGAGCGCTCGCGCGGGCGCAGCGTCAGGCGGACAGCGGCGGTTCGTCCAACGCCTCGAGCTGGTCCTCGAGCATCTGCGCCTGCCCCTGCCAGTAATCGGATGTGCCGAACCACGGAAAGGTCGCCGGAAACGCCGGATCGTCCCAGCGCCGCGCCAGCCAGGCGCTGTAGTGGATGAGCCTGAGCGTGCGCAGCGGCTCGATCAATGCCAGCTCGCGCCGGTCGAATTCGCGGAACTGTTCGTAGCCATCGATGAGCGCCCCGAGTTGCTGGGTGCGCTGCGGCCGTTCTCCATCCAGCAGCATCCACAGGTCCTGCACGGCGAAGCCGGTGCGCGCGTCGTCTAGGTCGACGAAGTGCGGACCCTCGTCGGGCGTCCACAGGATGTTGCCGGGATGGCAGTCGCCATGCAGCCGCAGGCGCTGCAGGCCGTACCCGCCACCCACGCCCAGCGGCGTGGCGTCGATGCGCGAGAGCACCGCGTCGCAGGCGCGCAGCCACGTGCCCTTCACATCCAGCGGAATCACGTCGTGCTGCACCAGCCAGTCGCGCGAGGCATGGCCGAAGCTCGCGGCGTCGAGCGCGGGGCGCGTCTCGAACGGGCGCGCCTCGCCCACCGCATGGATGCGCGCGAGGAAGCGGCCGATCCATTCGAGTACGTCGAAGTCGTCCAGCTCGGGCCGGCGGCCGCCGCGGCGCGGGCTCACGGAGAAAGAGAAGCCGGCGTGATGGTGCAGCGTGCGGCCCTCGCGCGCGATCGGGCCGACCACGGGCACTTCGGCCGCCATCAATTCGGCGGCGAAGGCGTGTTCTTCGAGGATCTGCGCATCGCTCCAGCGGCCGGGCCGGTAGAACTTGGCGACCACGGCGCCGCCGTCTTCCAGTTGCGCGAGGTAGACGCGGTTCTCGTAGGACGACAGCGCCATCAGGCGGCCGTCCGCAAAAAAGCCCACGGCTGCGAGGGCGTCCATCACCACGTCGGGTGTGAGTGCCTCGTAGGCATGGGCCGGGTTGACGTCGGAATCGGGCAGGGACATGCGCCGATTGTCGGCGACGCCCTGCTGCCGCCGCGCTCAGGCGATGGTGATGTCGACCGGGATGTTGCCGCGCGTGGCGTTGGAGTACGGGCAGACCTGGTGGGCGGTGTCGACCAGCTTCTTCGCCGATTCGGCGTCCAGGCCCGGCAGCGTGATGGCCAGCTTGACGGCGATGCCGTAGGCGGCGCCGCCATTCGTCGGGCCGAGGGAAACGCTGGAGTCGATGGCCACGTCGTCGGGCACCTTCACGCCGACCTTGGGGCCCACGGCCTTCAT
>JAGOCV010000186.1 GCA_017998575.1 Burkholderiaceae bacterium | reverse complement strand
AGCAGCGGGAACAGCTCGACCTGTTCCGCGCGCTGCCGGGCGACATGGCGCCGCGCGACAGCCAGGACTTGATGGCCTTTCCGTTCTTCTCGCTGGCGAAGTCGCGGCGCACCGCGCCGATCGACTTCCGGGCGGGCGGCATCACCATCTGCGTGGAAGGGACGCGGGAACACGGCATCGCAACAATCTGGGATGCCGACATCCTGATCTGGGCCGCCAGCCAAATCGTGGAAGCCCGCGATGCGGGCATCCCGACCTCGCGGCTGATGCAGGTGCGCCCTTACGAGATCCTGCGCTTCATCGGGCGCGGTACGTCGCTGCGCGACTACCAGCGCCTCAAGGCCGCGCTCGACCGGCTGCAATCGACCACAGTGGCCACGTCCATCCGCGAAACCACGGGAAGGCGGCTGCACCGATTCTCGTGGATCAACGAGTGGAAGGAACTGGCCGATGCCAGCGGCACGCCACTGGGCATAGAGTTGATCCTGCCAGACTGGTTCTACGCGGGCGTGGTGGACGCCGCCTTGGTACTGACCATCGACCCGACGTACTTCCGGCTCACTGGCGGCATCGAACGCTGGCTGTACCGGCTGGTGCGCAAGCATGGAGGCCGGCAGGAGCACGGCTGGCAATTCGATTTCCAGCACTTGTACCGCAAGTCGGGCAGCGTGGCGCGTTTCTACGACTTCGCCGCCGATCTGCGCACGCTGGTGGCGCGGCAGTCGCTGCCCGGCTACGTCCTGGGCATCGAGCGGATGCCCGGCGAGAAAACCGAGCTGCTGACCTTCCGGCCCGTGCCGCCCACGGCACGGGGATAAGTGCGGGAAAACCTGTTAATTCACTCGTGCTATCAGGCAACAGAAGGCTCGTGCTATCAGGCAACAAATCCTCGTGCTATCAGGCAACAAAATTGGCCGAAAACCCGCGCCAGCATTGGGTTTCGCCGGCCTCTAACATTCCTAACTTAAATTCTCTAACTTTTAGTAGAGAAGCACCGTTTCGGTGGACAACTCCCGAAACGAAAAAAGCACGGCGGCTTGAAAGGCGAAATCAGCCCAAAACCAAACGCCGTTCAGCAGGGCAAGAACAGCCCGGTTCTTCAAACTGGAGGGCCGCGCCATGATCCTCGCTCTGCTCAACCAGAAAGGCGGTGTCGGCAAGACCACGCTCGCCACGCACATCGCGGGCGAACTGGCGATGCACGGCCAGCATGTCGTCCTGCTCGATGCCGATCCGCAGGGCTCATCACTGGATTGGACGCAGCGCAGAAGCCAGCAGGGCTTGCCACGGCTGTTCAGCGCCGTGGGCTTGGCCCGCGAAACGCTGCATCAGGAAGCGCCAGAGTTGGCCAGGCGGGCCGATCACGTCATCATCGACGGCCCACCCAGGATTGCCGCCTTGGCGCGCTCCGCGCTGCTGGCGGCCGAGCGCGTGCTGATCCCGGTGCAGCCCAGCCCCTATGACGTGTGGGCCAGCGCCGAGATGGTGGCGCTGATCCGCGAGGCGCAGGTGTTCCGGCCTGCACTGCGCGCGGCCTTCGTCATCAACCGGCGCGTCAGCACCACCATCATCGGCCGCGAGGCACGGCAATCGCTGGCCGAACAGCCGCTTCCCGCGCTGCGCTCGGAGGTGCATCAGCGCATCGTGTTCGCCGACAGCGTGGCCGCTGGCCGGCTCGCCCGTGAGACGGCACCCGACAGTGCCGCCGCACGCGAAATCACCGCACTGGTGGACGAACTGCTGCGGTGGCCGACATGACAGCGAAGCAGCCACCACGCGGTAAGCGCGTTGGCATCGGCGCACGCCCGCCCGCGAATCCTCACGCCGAGGCGTGGATTCGCCAGGGCGACGCCGATGCACTCAACAAAGGCGACCTCTACACGGCTCGCCTGACGCTCGACATTACGCCCGCCATGCGGGCGCGCATCAAGGTATCGGCCTTCACGCGAGGCGTGACCGTGGCCGAACTACTGCGCGAACTGCTGGAGCGCGAGTTTCCGGAACACCGCAGGGAGAACACGCCATGAACACATCCGCCTTACCTGCGGCGCACGCGCCCACGGCTGCATCGCGGCCCGCGCTTGCGACACTCACCGGCCAGGCCGGCAACGTGCCGCTGACGCGCGTGGCGCTGGCCTACATCGATGCCCGTTTCAAGCTCTACCTGCGCTTCGGCGAACCGGCACGCACGCTCCAGCTCGACCGCTGGCGGCGCTGCGCCGTGTTCCTGCCGGGTGCGGTGCTCTGCCGCATCCGCTGGCAGGCGAACGACTACGGCACGATCCGCTGGCAGCTCATGGTGATGCAGACCGCCACGCCGCTCGATGCGGTGCAGCGCATTCCTGCCGTGCAGCCGGGCGCACACCTGCTGCTGCACGCCGAAGGCGATGCCAGCGTGCGCGCCGTGCTCGAACGCATCGACGGCATTGAGGCTCTGGGCATCGCGCCCACCGCCGTGTCGCCCGCGTACTGGCGCGCGCTCGCCAACCGGCTTGCGGCGCGCTCGCCGCTGCCCGAATACAGCATCGAACGGCACGCCGCCTGGCTGGCCGGGAGGACATTCCCATGACCACTATTTCCACGACCGGCCCCGTGTCGCGTCCTCGCTCGCCCCGTGCACGTTTGCGCGCTCGCATCGTCCTGGCGGGCTTCGCCGCCGTCGGCCTCGCTGCGCTGGCCTGGGCGGCTTTCGTGTCGCCGCTGCCGCGCCTGACCTACAACCCGTCCGACAGCGTGGCGGTCGGCTGGTATCGCATCGAACCGTTCGACCCGCGCACCGCCTCGCTGCCACGTCCGTTGTCCGTGGACAGCATTGTGCTGGTGCCGCTGCCCGCCAAGTCCGCCATGCTGGCCGCGCAGCGCGGCTACCTGCCGACGCGCGTGCCGCTGCTCAAACGTGTGGGTGCGGTCGCGCCACAACACGTTTGCATCGTTGCTGGTCAGGTACGCATCGACGGCGAGCCTGCGGCCGCCGCGCTGCCCGCCGACCGGCTGGGCCGGCAACTGCCATCCTTGCAGCTTTGCCGCCGTCTCCAAGCGGGCGAGCTGTTCCTGTTGAGCATGACCAATCCGGCATCGTTCGACAGCCGGTATTTCGGCCCGGTCAGCGCATCCGCCGTGATCGGCTTCGCGCATCCGGTCTGGCTGGAGTCGCGCCCATGATGGCCGACTCGCTGCACGTTGCCGTGCATCTTGTCGTGCCATCGGGCGTCTCGTTCTACTGTTCGTCGTCGTGTCGTCGCGCGTGCAGTGCGGGGGCATTCGCACCGCACTTCGCGCTGTCTCCGGCGCAGCCGTCCAGTGTGCAGGCGTCTTGCCTCGAACGTGCCTGGCCTGCGGCCATCGGCGCGTTCGCCGGCGGGCTGGCTGCAAGCAGCACAGCGCCGCCGGGCCGCCGACGCCCGGAGCGACAGCGAGGGGCAAAGGCGGAAGGCAAGACAAAAGGACGCGGCACCGGGCCGCGTCGAAAGCCAGTCTGCACGTGGGGGTTGCGCGGCACGCAGCGGCTTCGCCGCCGTGCCGCTTGTGGCGCGAGGCCGGCGCCAATGCAGGCATGTCCGCGTGCTTCACACGACCGGACACGCCAGAGCTTGCAAGGAGCGCAGCCATGACCGACCGCCGCGACGACGATTTCCGGGTGCGCCCCAGCGCTCCGAAGAACCGGGGCAAGGGCCAGGGCCAGAGCTTCGTCTCCAAGGTGCTCAAGCAGGCGGGCAAGGCCAGCAGCGGCAAGTCCTCGGTGCGCCGTCCGGCGTCGGCGCGTGGCACCGGCCAGCGGCCCGGCTCGCGCCTGGGGCGCGGGCACACGGCGGCGCGCTTCGCGGGGGCGAAGCTCACTCCCATGTCGCGGCGCGTGACCATCAAGACGCTGCTGGTCAACCAGCACCAGGCCAGCCCGCAATCGCTCGCCAAGCACCTGCGCTACATCGAGCGCGATGGCGCGGGCCGCGATGGCGAACCGGGCCAAGCCTACGGGCCGCAGACCGATGCGGCTGACCTCGACGCCTTCAAGGAGCGGGCCGCAGACGACCGGCACCATTTTCGCTTCATCGTGTCACCCGAGGACGGCGCGGAGCTGGACGATCTGCGCACCTACACCCGGCATCTGGTGAATCGCATTGAGGCCGATCTAGGTACGCGGCTCGATTGGGTGGCGGTCGATCACTGGAACACCGACAACCCGCACACGCATCTGATCGTGCGCGGGCGCGACGACACCGGCAAAGACCTCATCATCGCCGGCGACTACATCGCCCACGGCTTCCGCCACCGGGCCGCCGAGCTAGCGACGGAATGGCTGGGGCCGCGCACGGAACTGGAGATCCAGCAGACCTTGGGGCGCGAGGTGGAGCAAGAACGGTGGACGAGCCTCGACCGCACGTTGCAGCGCGAGGCCGGCGAGGATGGCCGGGTGCAGATCGAACGCTTCAACGAACCCCGGCTGCAACGCCAGCGCCTGCTGCTGATCGGCCGTCTGCAACGCTTACAGCGCTTGGGCCTGGCCGACGAAACACAGCCCAGCACCTGGGCCGTCCATGCGGACGCGGAGAAGACCTTGCGCGCCCTCGGCGAGCGTGGCGACATCATCCGCACTATGCAGCGGGCCATGAGCGGCCAGCCGCGCGAGTTGGCGGTGTTCGAGCCAGGAGACGATGGCCGAACCATCGTCGGCCGCGTGGCTGCCAAGGGGCTGGCCGACGAGCTGCACGACCGCGGCTATCTGGTCATCGACGGCGTGGACGGAAAGGCCCACTACGTCGCGCTCAATGCCCGCGACGAGCTGGCGAACTATCCCACCGGCGCCGTGGTGGAGGCACGCGGTTCCGCCGAGGTGCGGGCGGCCGACAAGAACATCGCCGCGCTGGCGAGCGACGGCCTGTACCGCACCGATCACCACCTGGCGATTGAGCATGGCCGCGCCAAGCCCGGCCGCGACCCCCAGGAAGTCGTCGCGACCCATGTTCGCCGGCTGGAAGCTCTGCGCCGGGCCGGCATCGTGGAGCGTATAGCCGAAGGGCTATGGAAGGTGCCGGACGACCTGGCCGAGCGTGGCCGCCGCTACGACGCGCAGCGGCTGGGCGGCGTGACGGTGGAGCTGAAATCGCACCTGTCGATCGAGCGGCAGGCCCGCGTGATCGGCGCCACCTGGCTGGATCAACAGTTGATCGGCGGCGGCAAGGGTCTGGGCGACCTGGGCTTCGGCGGCGAAGCCCGACAGGCGCTGCAACAGCGCGCAGACTTCCTCGCCGAACAGGGGCTGGCCGAGCGGCGTGGGCAGCGCGTGATCCTGGCGCGCAACCTGCTGGCTACGCTGCGCAATCGGGAATTGGCGCAGACCGCGAAGGACATTGCCGCCGAAACCGGACTGGAGCATCGGCCCGTCGCCGACGGTCACCGCGTGGCCGGCACCTACCGGCGTTCGGTCATGCTCGCCAGCGGTCGCTACGCGATGCTGGACGATGGCCTGGGATTCAGTTTGGTACCGTGGCGGCCGGTAATTGAACAGCGGCTGGGGCAGCAGATCTCTGCGATGGTGCGCGGTAATGGGGTGTCTTGGGAAGTCGGACGGCAGCGTGGAATTTCGATTTAACAAGTCGGCTGCATAGCGACTGATACCGCTGCAGGAGGAGCAAATCAGGGGCAGGGATGTCGTCGCTGATTGCTGGAATTTAGGGCATGCTGCTGCATCAGATCAATGATCCAATCAATAAAAACTCGCAGCTTGGCACTGACATGGCGGTTCGGTGGAAATGCCAAGTACAGCGGCATTGGATTAAACCGCCATTGTTCAAATAACGGAATCAAAGCGCCACAAGCCTGATGTGCTGCCGCCATATAAGTGGGCAGCGCAATCACTCCTAACCCCGCTAACCCCGCTTCGAGGTAGGCATTGCCATCATCCACTGCGAGCACATAGCTGCTCCTGATTTCAATACGTTCACTCTCACGGTGCAGTACCAAAGGATCAATCTTACCGGTGCGTGAGGACAGGAATCCCACTATGCGATGGTCGGTGTTTTCCAGCTCTTGCGGATTCGCAGGAGTGCCGAGACGCTTCACATAACTCGGTGCGGCGTAGGCGGAGATTTGCAAATCGCCGACATGGCGTGCGATCAGGGATTGGTCGTTGATTTCACCACCACGCAAGACGCAATCCACGTTGTCGCTGATCAGATCCACCGCTCGGTCGCTCACGCCCATGTCGAACTGAATATCAGGGTAGCGCGCGTGGAAATCCGGTAACGCCGGCACCAGTACGAGGCGGGCCAGCGGACTGGGCACATCCACACGGAGTCGCCCTCTGGGCGTGATCGCCGCACTGGACAAGCTGGTTTCGGCATCCTCCATTTCTGCCAAAAGGCGGACAACACGCTCGTAGTACGCCACGCCATCGGGAGTAACACCGAGCTTGCGGGTGGTGCGATGGAGCAACTTGACGCGCAGGCGTGCTTCCAACTGCTGGATGAGCTGCGTCACCGTGGTTTTGCTCATATGAAGTGTTTGGGCAGCCTTTGTGAAGCTACCCGCCTCCACCACACGAGCAAAGGCGCGCATCGCGTCGAACCGATCCATTCTTCATCCTCTCTTTCCGCAGATTGTTTGTATTTTACAAACAATGATGAACAGAGTCGCCTGTTTATTCACCCGATCCAGCACCTGTAAAGTACCTTTTTTGTTCATTGGCCAGAGTTCGCTATTGCAAAGGCACAAACATGACAACACGCGAAGCAGTTTTCCCCCTCGATCGGCAGGCGCTTTATGAGCGCAACCGGTATTCACCGGCCATCAAATCCAACGGATTCTTGTTTGTTTCGGGCCAGGTTGGCAGCCGTGAGGATGGTTCGCCTGAACCTGACCTCAAAGCGCAGATCAGGCTGGCATTCGATAACCTTAATGCTGTTCTTATGGCGGCGGGCTGCACATTCAGTGACGTGGTTGACGTAACCCTCTTTGTCGTCGATCCGGAGTCGAACCTCGACGCTATCTGGAGTGTCCTTCCAGAATACTGGGGAGAAGCGCCTTATCCTACTTTGACCGGGGTTGGCGTGACGTGGCTTTACGGATTCCAGTTCGAGATTAAGGTGATTGCCAAACTACCCTAACTCCCGCACCCGTAAGGCTTGCTGCCCAAATATGCATCAGCGCTTGTTGGTATCGTAGGTTTGACGCAATTGCTCTACACGCGGAAGGTTTTCTCTGATCCACAAGTTGATGCCTTCCAGCGCATGGAACATGCTTTTCCCCATATCCGTGATCTCATATTCCACACGCGGAGGTACTTCGGGAAAATAGTGGCGTTCTACCAAGCCATCTCGTTCCAGGTTTCTCAAGGTCAGCGTCAGCATGCGCTGTGTGATGCCTTCCACCTCGCGCTTGATCTCGGAAAACCGCAGGCGACGATCATCTGCGATGGCCAGACGCCAGATAACCTGTACGGTCCATTTATCACCGAGTCGCGTGCAGATTCCGTTGGAGGGAATCGGCTGGAATGATGAATCGTCTTCAAGACGTTCACTGAGGTAGTCCAGTCCTGCTTGGTCCAAGAGTTTCATTTTTGTGCCTGAGGTTAAAAAAAGTGCCGTCTTCCGCAATTCAGAGATAGAGGAAAGAATACGACATTCTCATTTTTTTCGAGCTGAATCATGAACGAAGTACATCGCCCTATCTTGGTTTTCGGAGCCACCGGCCGGCAAGGCGGATCAGTGGCCAAGGCGCTGCTGAAGGTCCACTGGCCTGTTCGCGCTTTTGTGCAAGACCAGTTCGAACCTGCCTCAGTTGCGCTGCGTGAGGCAGGTTCGAACTGGTCTTGCACAAAAGCGCGAACAGGCCAGTGGACCTTCAGC
>JAGOCV010000185.1 GCA_017998575.1 Burkholderiaceae bacterium | reverse complement strand
CTTCAGCGACGGCAGCACGCCGGGCGACGACAGCGGACCGGGGCCGGGCACCGGCGTCAATCCGGGCGCGGGTCCAGGATCCGGCACGGGCAGCGGCGATGGCAGCGGCACGGGCACGGCGGGCGACGGCAGCACGGGCAACAGCGGCAACAGCGGCAACAGCGGCAACAGCGGCAACAGCGGCAGCGGCTCGTCGGGCAGCAACGACGGCAGCGGCACGGGCAGGGGCAGTGGCTCGAATGCCGACGGCGGTTCGTCGTCGGGCGGGGCGGCCGATGCAGGCAGCGGCAGCGGCCCGGGCAACGGTGGCTTTGGCGGCGGTGCCGACACGGGCACGGGCACCGGTGCGGGCACGGGCGGCGGCAGCTTTGGCGGTGGCAGCTTCAGTGATGGCTCGCAGCCGGGCGAGGGTGGCGGCAGCAGTGCAGGCGGCGGCGCCAGTGGCGGCCAGGCGGGCGATTCGGGCAGCCAGGGTGGCTCGGGCGGCGCTGGCGGCTCAGGCGGCAGCGGTGCGGGCAGCACGGGCTCCGGTGGCGGCTCCGGCGATTCCGGCGGCTTCAGCGGCGGCGGCTCGGGTTCGGAGGGCTCCGGCGGTACGTCGTCGGGCTCGGCGGGCGAGGGCGGCAACGCGTCGGACAGCGGATCGTCGCAGGGCTCGGGCTCGCGTCCTTCAGCCGACACACGCGCGAGCTCGGGCGGTGGTGGCGCGGACGACGAGTTCACGGGCGGTGCCGGCGGCGGATCAACTTCTGAAGCGACTGACAGTCAGCAACCGCAACAGGGTGCAACACCGCGCAGCGCGCCGGCCGAGCAGCCCACGCTGCCGCCGTGCGATGACGAGAGCGACAAGGTGCGCTCCATGTCGCGCCCGGGGCAACCGAATTTCGGGTTGCTGCAATCGAAGGGTGGTGGTGTTCGCACGCGCCCTGAAACCGGTACTTTGCAACAGCAACGCGCCGATTGTGCGCGTGAGGTGTCGCAGCGATGAGTCACCCTCGTAACACAAACACACATCCTCAGCGATCGATGCTACGATCCGCCGCGTGTTTTCACTGGGCAACGCAGGGCGTTTTCAGGGTGAAAAGCATGCGGTGCCGGGTCGTGGCGCTGTCCACTTTTTCATCGTCGGGCCGCCCCAAGATGAAAGAGCACGCCCTCGGGGGCATGGGGGCATTTTCAATTCAACAGGAGAAGCTATGAGCAAGCTGCGTCAATTCCGTCAACAGGCCGGTCAAGGCATGACCGAGTACATCATCATCGTGGCGCTGATCGCCGTGGCCGCCATCGGCGTCTACAGCTTCTTCGGCAACACGATCCGCAACCAGACCGCCGGCATGGCCGCTGAAATGGCCGGCAAGGAAGCCAAGACCGCCCAGACCGAAGCCGGCAAGACCGCCGACAAGGCCGCCGAATCGGGCAAGAAGGCCGTGGGCCTGGGCAACTACGGCAACGAACAGCCGAAGTAATCCGCCGCGCGTTCATTCGCGCGGTCGATCGCGACGACAACAAGAAAAACACCGCGCCCGGCCAGCCCGGAGCGCAGGCAACAGTTTCCGGCTCACGCCAGCGCGGCGTGAAGACCGGACGGACAAGAGGGGGCGGGCGGCCCATCCATGCGGATGGCTGTCCTGCCAGTGGCCCGAGCAGTCGGCCCGCGCCGGAACATCTCCAGGCCCGGGTGCCGTGGGCCCAATGCGGACACAAGGGGCATGAGCGTGCGCTGGCACAAGCACATGAGGACAAGGCGGGCAATGGCTCTCGGCGCGCGCGCGCGCCAGCGCGGGCAGGCCCTCGTCTTCATTGCCGCCACCGCCGTCATCGTGCTGCTGGTGACGCTGGCCACGTTCAACGTGGGCCAGCTCTCCTACCACCGCATGAAGCTGCAGAACACGGCCGACGCCACCGTCTACACGGCGGCCGTCTCGCAGGCCCGGGCGTTGAATTTTTCGGCTTACATGAACCGCGGCGTGATCGCCAACCAGGTTCAGGTGGCCCAGATCGTGAGCCTGACCGGCTGGATACGCGCACTCGACGACGTGCACAACGGCCCGCTGGCCGAGATCGGCACCATCTTCGCCAACATGTCGCCGCTGTCGGCGATGTGGACGGTGCCCAGCGAGGTGATCGGCCCCATCGTGGGCGGCATCAAGGATGGCGTCGACTCGGGCGCGCCCGTCGCGGTGATGGCGCTCGACCTGCTCATCGACGCGCTCAACGGCGCCTCACTGATCTACCACGGTGGCTACATCGTCAATCTCGTCGATTCGATCCCCGAGGTGATCGAGGCCAACGAGCCCAAACAGAACGGCCAGGCCACCGCACAGATCTCGGCCTTCGGCACCACGGCCATGGCGATCTCGGCGGTGCGCGCCGCTGCCTTCGTGACCCTGCCCAGTCCGGTCGATCCACGAGCGAACCCCAAGAAGGACGGCGACAACCGCATGGTCAACGTGGTGCAGGCATCGACCGACCTGTTCTACAAGAACCGCGTGCTGGTGCCGATCTGGCCGGTGCCGTTCCTCATCGATCCGACGCGCTTCGTCAACCCGGGCTTCGGTCCGGTGTTCATGATGCGTTTCCATTCGGGCGGCGGCTCGCTGCGGGCGTCGAGTTCGGGCAACACCCACGCCAAGGGCTGGACCAGCCTGGACGCCTCGGGCTACCTGATCATCGTCTCGCTCACGCTCAACATCCTGGGCATTCCGATCCCCATCGTGTTCCCGCTGCCGCCGCTTCCGGCCGGCGCGGGTGCTGCGGCGGCCGGCGATTCATCGCACGTCTCGCAGTCGGGCCTGTCGCCTTTCGGCGCTGTGCAGCACCGCAACGACACCAACTCGGGCCCCGAGCCCTCGGCCATGGTCCAGTTCGGCGGCGCGCACGTCAACCCGATGACACTGATGTCGGCCTGGATCCAGACGGGCATCGGCCCGGGCGACAACATGGATTCGAACGCCGGCCTCAAGCCCTACATGGAAGTCAAGGCCAACATCGGCGGCCCCACCAGCAACCAGGCCGTGGTGAACGGTCAGCAGCACCTCAACGACATCGCACCGCCCTGGATCCTCGAAGTGCGCCGGCGCAACAACACGCTGATCACCTCCACTACCGGTGGCTACCGCATCGGCGGCAGCGCGGACGGTCAGCTGGCCCTGCCGGCGTCGCTGGCCGACGACGAGATGCGCGCGATGTCCAGCGCCGAGGCCTACTTCGCGCGGCCCAACGATGTGGACTACCTCAAGCGCCCCGACGGCAAGATCGAGTGGGGCAGCCTCTACAGCCCCTACTGGCAGGCGCGGCTGCGCGCCAACAGCTTGCTGGAGCAGGGCGTCTCGATGATGGGCACCTACGGTGAAGGCGAAGGGTGGTTCCCGTGGTGACGACGATCCGCCGCCCTTCGCGCAGCCGCCAGCGCGGCCAGGCCATGACCGAGTTCGTGGTCGGCGCGGTGTTCTTCCTGCTGCCGCTGTTCCTGATCATCCCCACGCTGGGCAAGTACGCCGACGTGAAGAACGCCTCGGGCCAGGTGGCGCGCTACGTGGCCTGGGAGCGCACCGTCTGGTATGGCGGTGCCTCCGCGTCGTCGAGCTCCGACTGGCCGGGCAACCACAAGGCCGAGAGCACGATCCAGAACGAAGCCCGCCAGCGGATCGTGCTGATGGACACCAGTTCCGCGACGGCGCCGTTCAAGTCCACAGACGGCTCGGCCAGCTCGTTCAGCGTGGCCGGCGCGCGGCAGATCTGGCACAACCGCGACTCGTCGAACATGCTGCAGTCGTACAACGATGCACAGACGGGGGCGATCTCCAACGACAACGCACCGGGCGTGCTGGGCAGCATCCTCGGCGGCGCGCTGTCGGTCACCAACAACATCTCGTTCTTCAAGCTCGAAGGCAACGGCTTCTACACCGGGCGCTCGGCGCTGGCCGTGAAAACGCTGCCCATCGGCGGCACGCTGCGCGACGTGGGCACCGATGGCGTGTTCGATCCGGGCGTGCGTTTCGGGGAGAGCGGCAAGCTGGTGTTCCGCGACCAGAACGCGCTGCTGGCCAACGGCTGGAGCGCGCGCGGCACCGGCCACGTGCGCTCGCAGGTGATGGGCCTCACGCCGCTGGGCTTCATGTCCGACCCGACGGTGCGCACCATCACGCAGACCGTGGGTTGCATCGCGCTGGCGATGTTCGTGCCCGAGATCTGCGGGCTGGAGCCCGGCAAGATCGCGCCGGACATCGTGCCGCCCGACCGGCTCACCGGAGGCTGATGCACATGCAACGCCTGTCCGCCATGCTGTGCGCCCGCGCGCTGTCCGCCCTCCTGGGCGGCGCGCTGGCGGTGCCCGCGCTGGCCGTCTCCAGTTGCCCCTTTCCCATCGCACCGCCCGGAGCGAGGGTGGAGATGATCGCGCCGCAGGTTTCCGCCAACGCCATGGACACGTCCATCAGCGCGCTCACCCTGTCCATGCCGGTGGCCGCCGTGCAGGCCTACTACCGTGCGCTGTGGACACCGCTGGCCACACCCACGCGCCCGGGCTTCATCGAGAAGGAAGCGCAGGGCTGGCAGATCATCTCCAGCCTGGAAGGCCGGTGCCTGACCACGGTGCAGATCAAGGCCCAGGGCCTGGGCAGCTACGCGCTGGTGTCCGTGGGCCGGATCCAGGATTCGTCGCAGCGCGCCGTCGCCGCGCGCACGCTGCAAGCGCCGCTGCCCCCGGGTGCGCGCGTGCTCAGCGACACATTGCAGAACGACGCGATCCGCCAGGCCCGTACCGTGGTGGCCACCAGCGGCGCGCACGTGGTCACCAACGCCGAGTTCTATGCCAGCGGCCTGCGCAACCAGGGCTGGATCACCACCCTGCGCCGTACCGTTCCCACCCAGCGCGGGCCCAGCGAGATGCTGGTGCTCAAGCGTGACACCTCCGAAATCAGCGTCGTGATCGCGCCGGCCCAGAACGGGCAGGTGAGCATCGTCGCCAACATCGTGGACAGACCATGAAACGCAACCCCAGCATGCCCAGCCGGCGCCGCCAGGCAGGCCAATCGATGGTCGAGTACTTCGTCGTGGCCTCCTTCGCGATCCTGGTGCTCATCCAGGGCGGCAACTCGTCGCCCGTGCAGCAGGTGGTGCAGGCCATCAAGCAGGCCTACGCCGGCTTCACGTACGCGCTGAGCTTCGCGACCAATCTCAACCTTCTCTGAACGCATTCGCAGGAACAAAGGACCTCTCAATGGCGATCCGACTCGGAAAAATGAAGATCAACCGGCTGTGGATGCTGGTGGCCATGGCGCTGGTGCTGGGGCTGCTGGCCACGTGGTTGTCCGTGACCTACCTGCGCAACCGCGAAGCGGCGATTACCAGCGAGCTCACCGAACGCGCGCGCGGCGGCCAGACGCTCACGGTGATCGTGCCCACGTCGGATCTGCCGGCCGGCACGGTGCTCAGCGAATCGGTGCTGGCGGGCCGCCCCATCGCGGTGGACATGGTCTATGCCGACACCCTGCTGGCCGACCAGGCCGAGCTGGTGATCGGCAAGCCGCTGCTCACCGCGGTGCAGCGCGGCCGCCCGCTCACGCGCTCGCAGGTGTTCGACGACCGTCCGAAGGAGTTCTCCAACATGCTGGTCAAGGGCATGCGCGCGATCACCATCGACATCGACGAGCTGAACTCGATCTCGCAGATGCTCAAGCCCGGCGACTTCGTCGACCTGCACCTCATCACGGCCGACACCACCGGTTCGTCGGCCGGCACGCAGGCGGGCCAGCAGATCTTTCCGTTCCTGCAGCGCGTGAAGGTGCTGGCCACCGGCCTGCGCACGCGCGACGGCCTGGCCGGCACGCCGCGTGGCGGCATCGACACCGGCGCCTACTCCACCGTGACGGTGGAAGCCACGCCGCAGGAAGCCGCGGCGATCGCGCTGGCGCAGAACACGGGCCGCATCCGCACCACGCTGCGCTCGCCCCAGGACACGGCGCTCTCCACCTTCGGCCAGGTGACCACGACGCAACTGGTGGGCGGACAGCTCAAGGCACCCGCGGGCCGTGGCGCCAACGGTGGCCGGCCGGCAACGCCGGTGCGCGTGGAGTACATCGTGGGTGGCCGCGGCGGCGAAGGCGCCTCGGCGCCGATCACCGTCAACGTGCCTGGCCTTCAGGCGCTGGCCGCTGCGCAAGGTGGCGCGCCGGGTGCGCCGGCCGCGGGTGCCAACGTGGGCAGTGCCAACACCGGCCCGATGTCGTCGCAGGTCGCCCCGACGATCAACAACGCGGTCGCCCAGGCTCTCGGCGCCGCGCGTTAAGTCATTCCAGCAAGGCTCTCCCCCATGACGCTCCGCATGAACCAACCCCCCGTGTCCCTGCGCGCCGTGAGCGCCAGCGTTGCCGCCGCGCTGGCCTTCGGCGCCGTGCCCGCCCTCGCGCAGAACACCAACATCAACGCCGCCGCGATGGCAGCCGCCAGCGCCAAGCAGAATGCTCCGCGCCAGACGGTGACGGCCACCAACTTCCCGACCACCTCGGTCTCGGGCAACACCGCGCAGATGCTGGCGCAGGCCGGCGTGCCGCTGGGCGCCATGCCCGTGGCGACGCCGGTGCAGGGCAGCCAGGCGCCGGTGACGTCGCCTGCCGCCGGCAACCCGCCCGGCTTCGCATCCACCGACCGCATCAGCGAGCAGATCGAATCGATCAACCTGTTCGTCGGTGAAGCCAAGACGCTGCCGATCGCGGGCGTGACCCGCGTGGCCGTCGGCAACGGCAAGCTGATCACCGCCAATGTGCTGGACGGCCGCGAAGTGCTGCTGCTGGGCGAGCAGACGGGCGACACCAGCCTGTTCATCTGGACGGGCCCGGGCCAGATCCGCAAGTACCGCGTGCTGGTCAATGCTTCCGACACCGGCGTGTTGACGAGCAACCTGCGCCAGCTGCTGCGCGACATCCCCGGCGTGAAGATCGACACCGTGGGCGACCAGGTGGTGCTCTCGGGCGTGACCAGCAAGGTCAACCTCACGCGCCTGGAAACCATCATGGCCAACTACAAGCAGATCATCAACCTCGTGCGCGAGGAAGAGGTCACGCTCAAGAAGATGGTCTACATCAAGGTGCAGTTCATGGAATTCAAGCGCAACACGCTCGAAAACCTGGGCATCCAGTGGTCCACCGCCATGAACGGCCCGGCGGCCGCGATCACGGGCGACGTGATCAGCAACTCGCAGTTCCGCTACCAGGGTGGCTCGGTCGATCCGTCGTTCCAGGTGGGGCAGGGCGCCAACTCGCCGCTGCGCATCGGTGGCCAGCCGTGGCGCCTGTACCTGGGCCTGGCCAGCACGCTGACCTCGGTCATCAACCTGGCGGTCTCCAATGGTGACGCCGGCGTGCTCGCGTCTCCCGAACTGGCGACCCGCTCGGGCGGCGAGGCCAAGTTCCTGGCCGGCGGCCAGGTGCCGATTCCCATGGCCGGCCCGCTGGGCTCCACCAGCGTGACGTTCAAGGACTACGGCATCCGCCTGAACATCACCCCGATCGTCGACGACAACAACATGATCCAGGCCAAGCTGGAAACCGAGGTGTCCTCGATCGACCCGGCGGTGTCGGTGCAGGGCATTCCGGGCTTCTCGACGCGCTCGACCTCCTCGGACATCAACCTGCGCAGCGGCCAGACCGTGGTGCTCTCGGGCCTGGTGAACGAAACCATGTCGAACGCCGTGGACAAGTTCCCGGTGCTGGGCGACGTGCCGGTGCTCGGCGCGCTGTTCCGTTCGACCAACTTCATCGCCGGCCGCACCGACCTGGTGGTGTTCGTCACGCCGATCGTGATCGACCCCGCCTCGACGGCCAACCAGCAGCGTCTGGACAAGGCCAAGGCCATGCG
>JAGOCV010000184.1 GCA_017998575.1 Burkholderiaceae bacterium | reverse complement strand
GCCTACACGCACATGCCCGACGACCTGGAGGGCGTGCGCACGCAGTTGCCGATGGGCTATTCGAGCCACCAGTGCAACGTCCTGTACTACAACCCCAACGAGACCTACAAGATCCCGAAGGGCGGCAACAAGCTCGCCTTGCCCACACCGAGCTTCACGGCCGCGCCCTACGACTACTACCTCAATCCGACAGGCACGACGATCAACCTGTCGACCTCGTTCCAGCCGTACGACCCCCGCACCACCAGCCGCGGCGGCAGCGTGGACACATACGAAACACTGTTTACCCGCAACGGCTCCACGCCCTCGGTCACCGACGCACGCGACAACCGTCAGGCGGCCTACTACTACGTCTACACCGGCTCTGCGGTCCTCACGCCGACGACGGCGCCCTGCACCCAGCCCGACGTGCTGTCCAAGCAGCCCAGCGGCAGCACGGCCGCCGCAACCGGCTCGGCTGGCGGCACCTGGACCCGCGTCAACATCACTGGCGAAGCGGCCCAGAACAACTTCGCGATCTGGTACACGTACTACCGCACACGCATGGCGCTCATCAAGAGCGGCGTGAGCCTGGCGTTCAGCAGCGATTCGCCCGACATGGACAACCGCTACCGCATCGGCCTGGTGTCCATGAACCCCTACTCGCTGAATGCGGACGGCTCGCTCAACGACACCAGCACCATCCAGGCCGGCAAATACCAGGCGCTGGCTCCGTTCGACGGCAACCAGCGCGTCGATTGGTTCAACCGGCTGTTCGGTCAGACGCCCGAGGGCGCCTCTCCGGCGCGTGAAGGCCTGGCCCGTGTGGGGCGCCATTACGCCGGCAAGACGGACAGCATCAACTCCGGCATGCCGATCCCGGATGGCGTGAGCGCCTACGCCTGCCAGCAGAACTTCACCATCATGACCACCGATGGGTACTGGAACACCACGAACGAATCGCCCAATGGCGGACCGGTCGGGCTGGACGGTACGACCTGGGTGGGCAACACCGACAGCACGCTGACCGAGGACGACGGCAACAGCCCCCGTCCGATCTGGGACGGCAACGTCAGCTCCACCGTCAGCCGCACCGATCAGGCCAACGAGTACCGCTTCCAGTCGTGCGGTGGATTCTGGTATGTGACCGAGGTGCGGCGCCGCATGCGCTCCATCGCCTACGAACAGCGCGAGCAGCAGGTGCAGCAGTACCAGACGCGCTGGATACGCGAGACGGAGCAGTTGCGCCAGAGCACCTCGCAGTACATGGAGGACATCACCCAGTACCTGCGCACGCGCACGCAGCGCACGGTGTCGACCTTCCAGACCCGCCAGACCAACAGCCAGTGGCTCGAGAGCACGCGCCGCTACATCGGCGGCGGCACGAACCGCACGGAAACCCGCACCACCACCGTCTATCGCACGGTGACGCAGCCCCAGCAGACCGAAACGCAGCTGCAACAGCGCCAGTACAAGATCTACAAGAGCACGTTGCAGCGCAGGCAGACGCAGTACTACGACACCAAGACGACCAAGCAGCAGCAGCGGCTGGTGCTCAAGCGGCAAAAGCAGACCGAGCAGATCACGTTCAAGCGCTACCGCACCTACCAGAGCACGGCGCAGACGCTGCAGTACAGCTACTACGTCACCGCGGTGGCGACGCAGCACTGGGCCTACAACGGACAGACCGAGACGGCCACACCGATCGAGAACATGCAGGCCGCCGTCTGCAGCAACGCCAACTACTACTGCTACAAGCTCGACGTGGTGAACCAGGAGCAGATCGCGTCGAACGTCACGCCATCGCCCACGCGCGTCGCGTCGTGCGAGAACGCCACGCCCTCCTCCGGCAACGGCTGGCTCACGCGCAACTGCAACACGGTCGTCGTCACGGCACAGAACACGCCGGTGCAAACCTGCACCGCCGCCGGCGCCACGTCCAGCAACAACTACGTCACAACCACCTGCACGCCCAACAACACCAGCAACGTCCTGGTGAACAGCTGCACGGCAGGCGCAGCCACGTCGGGCAACAGCTGGACCACGACGACCTGCTCCGTCACCTATCTCGACGGATCGGCCAGCGCGGGCGTGCCGGCCGAGACTTGCACCAACCAGACCGCCAGCAACGCCAACGGCTCCACCACCATTGCCTGCACTACCAACACGAGCAACTGGACGGGCGTCAATTTCAACGCCTGCACGGCCGACGAGGCCAAGAGTTCGTCCAACAACTGGACCAAGACGACCTGTAGGGTCGTGAACAACGCCGACAGCAACCAGAGGCTGCTGACGCCCACCAGCAGCGTGACGTGGCCGACGCCTGATTCGCCGGGTTCGTTCTCGTTCTCCAACGTCACCAGTGCCTGCTCGACGACGACCAACTTCCCGAACGTCGCCGCCTCCACCGCGCAGATCTGCGGCGTGCGCACGACCACGACGACGCAGGACGCCAGCTGCACCGCCAGCACCAGCGGCGGCGCCACGGTGACATGCGCGCGCACCACGCTGCAGGACAACGTGCCCGTGAACAGCTGCACCGCCAGCAACACCGTCACAGGCGGCAACCGCGTCTTCACCACCTGCGCCGACAACAACACGGCGGAGACGGCGGTGGACGCCTGCACCAACGAAGCGAAGTCCAGCACCAACCAGTACACGCAGACGGTCTGCCGTACCAACATCGAATCCACCACCGGCGTCGAGCCTGGCACCTGCACCGCGCGCAGCCCGAACAGCGGCAACGGCTTCGTGGGCATCGAATGCTTCAACTATTCGAACACGCAGTTCGTGCAGACCTGCACCGCGCAGACGGGCGGCAGCGGCAACCAGTGGCTGACCCGCACCTGCTCGACCGCCAACAATTCCGGCCCCACGGCCGTCGACCCGGCCACCTGCACCAACCAGACAGGCAACGCCGGAAATTCCTGGCGCACCATCGTCTGCGATACCCAGACCACGGCCTGGACGACGGCGGCTTTCGGCTGCACCGCCGCCAATCCGAGCTCGCCCGACTGGGTGCGCACAGAGTGCCGCAACGTCGTGGTGACCAACCCGACGACGCCGCAGGGCAACGCCTGCACGCAGACACAGATCGACAACGGCACCTGCACCACGGTCTACACCAACAACGTGCCGGTGCAGCAGTGCACCTACGGTGAAGGCATCACCGAACCCAGCGTCGGCAACAACCAGACCTGGTACAACTGCGTTCGCAACTATCCCAACAGCATGAACGACACGCCGGTGCAGTCGTGCACGGCGGTCACCGCCACCAGCACCAACAACTGGGTGACGACGACCTGCAACCAGAACGACACGGGCCCCACCCCCGTGCTGTACTCGGCCTGCTCCAACGGCACCACGGCCGCGTCATCGACCAACAGCTGGACGCGAACGGTTTGCGAGACGAAATACACGTCTGAAAGTGGCGTGACGCAGGACAACGCCCCAGTTGCCGCCTGTACGAACGAGAACGAGAGCAGCAGCAACAGCTATGTGCGCACGCGCTGTACCGACAATTCGTCGTCGCGCGGCGTCCAGAGTTGCACGGTGGGCACGGTGACCACGGCCCAGGCCGTCACTACCTGCCGCCATGTGGTGACGACCGACGTGCTGACCGACATGTGCACCCCGCAAACGGCCACCGGCACGAACAGCTGGCTGGGCATCACCTGCTCGTCGACGACCACCGGGCCCGACTACGTGGCCTCGTGTACACCCAGCGCGGCCACGGCACCGAACTACATCCGGACCGATTGCCGAGAGGACTCGGCCAACAACTACCCGACGGCACCCGTCGGCGTTCAGAGCTGCACGCCCGGCACGGACAGCAATTCCGTGACCACCGTCTGCGTGCCGCGCGACACCGGCTTCGTGCCCGTCGCATCGTGCCAGTACGGCACGGGCACCACGCCAGGCGCATCCGGCAACCAGTGGATCACGACCACCTGCCAGCTTGCCTCGGGCAGCCAGCCCACCTTCACGCTGGTCAGCAGCTGCACGCCGCAGCAGCCGACCCAGGCCAACGGCTACCGGACGGTGGAGTGCGAGGTGACCCGCACGCCCGACCCCAACGTGCAACCGTACACGCCCAACGTCGCCACCAGTTGCACGACGCGCGCGGCCACCAGCGCCAACGGTTTCACGGCGATCGAATGCCAGGCCGTCAGCGGCAACCAGCTGCAGTACCAGGGGCGCACCACACGCACGGTGTCGGTCATGAGCGGCGCCGTGGTGGCGCGCCAGACCACCAGCGTCATCGCGACGCAGGCCTGGCAGAACATCGGCAGCTGCGTCGCGCCCAACGTGACCGTGACCTTGCCTGCCGATGGCCGGCCGGCCGATGGCGCCTCGCCGACGCCTGCGAGTGTGTATGCCTCGCTGGGCGCGAACGCCGCCACGATCTCGCCCGAGCTGCAGAATTGCGCCACCTGGGCCAACTGCGTCAACGACACGCCCTCGTCCACCACCAGCCGCGGCAATTCGCTGGCCGACGTGGCGCAGTACTACTACGCCACCGACCTGCGCCCCGATTCGCGCGGCCAGGTCACGCCCAAGCGCACCGGCAAGGAAGACGACCGGGTCGATCACCAGCACATGACCACCTTCGTGATGGGCCTGGGCGTGTCGGGCACGCTGGCCTACCGCGACGACTACAAGACGGCCACCACCGGCGATTTCGCCCGCATCCGGGATCCCAACGACCCGTTCAACTGGCCGACGTGGCCGCCTGCGCCGCAAGACCCGGACAACCCCAAGTCCAATGCTGGTGTGACGGAGTACGAACGTCCGGAATCCATCGATGATTTCTGGCACACCGCCGTCAACGGGCGCGGCCAGTTCTTCAGCGCCGGCAAGCCCGACACCGTGATCGCCGGCCTGTCGAGCGCGCTCAACGCCATCCTGGTCGAGAGCGGTGCGGGCAATGGCGCCACCACGTCCACGCTGGCGCCCGTCGCCGGAGACAACGCGGCCTATATCGCCACCTTCACGACCCAACTGTGGAGCGGCGAACTGGAAGCCCGCACCCTCAACACCACGACCGGCGTGCTGTCGGGCACCTCGCGCTGGCAGGCTGCCACGGAGCTGGAAAAGAAGCTGGGCGCTTCCTGCGACAACCGCGACATCCGCGTGTTCCGCAGCACCGCAGCCAACAAGCTGGCGCAGTTCGCCTCGTCCAACTCGCGTGAGTGCAACAACCTCATGCAGGCCGGCGATCTCCTGTCGTCGACCAAGGGCGCGATCCTGACGAACACCGAGATCAACACGTACTTCAACAACGCCACCGTGGTCGCGACACAGCTCTCGCAGTTCGATCCGGTGAGCACCGGCGCCAACCAGGCACAGAAGGACGCCGCAGCCGCCAACCTGGTCAACTACCTGCGCGGCCAGCACACGAAGGAAGACTACCTCGCCGGCAACGTCGAGCGCCTCTACCGCAAGCGCGACAAGTCGCTGGGCACCATCGTGGGCTCGCAGCCGCTGTACGTGCGCAAGGCACCCACGCTGGAGTATTCCGACTCGGGCTACCAGCAGTTCAAGACCACCCAGCAGAGCTCGACTGCGACGCGCGCGATGGTTTATGTGGGCGGCAACGACGGCATGCTGCATGCCTTCGAGGAATCGACCGGCAATGAGCTGTGGGCCTTCGTGCCGACGGCGGTCATGCCCAAGATGGCCCAGCTCGCCAGCGTGAACTACGGCCACAAGTTCCTGGTCGACGGCACGCCGATCAGCGGCGACGTGTACGACACCGACAGCAACACCTGGAAGACGATCATCGTCGGTGGCCTCAACGCCGGCGGGCGCTCGTATTACGCGCTGGACGTGACCAACCCGGCCGAACCCAAGGGCCTGTGGGAGTTCAGTGGCGGCACCGGCAAGACCTGCCATGCCAACCGCGCGGCCGCCATCGGCCAGGCCGAGGACTGCGATCTGGGCTACAGCTTCGGCCGCCCCGTGATCACCAAGCTGGCCAATGGCACCTGGGTGGTGCTGCTCACCTCGGGCTACAACAACACGAGCCCGGGCGACGGCAAGAACCACCTGTTCGTGATCAATGCCGTCACTGGCCGCATCATCGACAAGATCACGACCAACATCGGCCACGGCCTGCGCGAGATCAACACGTATGTGGCGAACATCGCGGCCAACAACACCGCGATGCGCGTGTATGGCGGGGATCTCGATGGCAACATCTGGCGCTTTGATGTCAATGACAACCTGGCACCCGCGGGCACCGAGGCGACGCGCGTAGGCACGGCCACAGACGCGGATGGCGTGGGGCAGCCCATCACCACCCGCATCGCGCTCGCCGAACTGGGCGGCTACACGATGCTGTACGTCGGCACCGGCCAGCTGCTGCGCGAGGACGACCTGCGCGAGACCGCCACGCAGTCCGTCTACGGCTTCCGCGACACGGCCATCGGCGCTTCGACCGACGGCATCGTGGGCGACATCGCCTACGCCAACCTGCGCACCGCCCTCAAGCCACTGCAGATGGTGAAGAACGAAGACACCGGCAACCGCACCATCGAATGCGCAAGCGACCAGTCTGCGGTCTGTGCACTGACGCTGGGCTGGCGGGTCGATCTGCCCGACTCGGGCGAGCGGGTCAGCATCGATGTGCAGACCGCGCTGGGCACCCTGGTGTTCACCAGCAACGTGCCGTTCGGCGACAACGCCTGCAACGTCGGCGGTTCGAGCTACCTCAACTACCTGAGCATGCTCACCGGCGAAGCGGTGCGGCCCGCCTCGGATGGCAGCCCGGGCATCGTGTCCGTGCCGCTGACCAATTCGCTGAACGTCGGCCTGGGGCTGATCATCCTGCCCAGCGGTCAGGTGATCGCGGTCACGCGAGGTTCGGACGGTGTGGTGTCGAGCAAGGAAGTCCCGGTGAGTACCCCCGGGCCGGAAGGCCGCCGGATCAGCTGGCGCGAGGTCACGCAGTAAGCACGTGAGGCCGGTGGATCCGCATCCACCGGCTGCCCAGCTCGCGCTGTGGCGGCCGGTGCGCCCCCCCGAAGGGTCACGCAAGCTCAGGCTTGTCGTGGCCCTCGTCATTTCGGCCATTGCGCATGCCGCACTGTTCGTGGGCCTGCTCGAGCGCACCGGCGAGTGGGCGGCACCGGTCGCCGATGCGCCCTCACCCATCGAGGCGCGGCTGATCATGCCTGACCGGCCCGCCGATGCGCGCACGGCGACACAAGCGCGCGCGCCGGTGGCCGTCGCCGAAGCCCGACCGCCCGTCCCGGACGCCGGATCCCGCGCGGCCGCCGCCTCCGCAGCGGGATCGCGCGCAAGCCAGGACGTAGCGGGGCGAGGGACGCCGCCAGCTGTGTCGGCACCGCGCCCCCGCGCCGAAGCGGCCAATCCCGATGCCGCACCGGCCGCCGCGCCGCTGGCGGCGCCTGTGCCCGCCGTGCCGGACCCTGCGCTTCGCCAGCCCACGCTGCCGCCCGCGCCCGACTACCGGCTATCGGGCACTCTCAGCCCGCCGCCACGCATCGTGGACGCGCCCGAGCCCGTCTATCCCGCAGGAGCAGAGAATGAAGAAGGCACGGTGGTGCTGCGCATCCTGATCAGCGCCGGCGGCACGATCGACGATGTGGCGGTGGCGCGCTCGCTGCCGCCCGGACTGTTCGACGAGTCCGCGCTGGCCGTGTTCCGCGCCGCCAGGGTGACGCCGGGCTATCTGATGGGCGTGCCAGTCAAAAGCCAGATCACGCTGGAGCTCAAATACACTCCGGTCAATCGTGGCTCGTCGGTTTCCGGCTCTACCGCCGGTGGCCTGCGCGGGCCCGCCCTGTCCCGCCCCGCCCCATGAGTGCCATTCCCCTCTGGCCTGCCGCCCTCGCCCAGGCCCGCCTCGCCCTCCACC
>JAGOCV010000183.1 GCA_017998575.1 Burkholderiaceae bacterium | reverse complement strand
GACGCCCTTGGTCGCGAGTTCCTGCGCCAGGGCCATCGAAAAGCCATGCATGCCGGCCTTGGCGGCCGAGTAGTTGGTCTGCCCGGCCTGGCCCTTTTCGCCGTTGACCGAGCTGATGTTGATGATACGGCCCCAGCCCTTGTCCACCATGTCGCCCACGACCTGCATGGTCACGTTGAACATGGAATTGAGGTTGGTCTCGATCACCGCGTCCCAGTCCTCGCGCGACATCTTGAGGAACATGCGGTCGCGCGTGATGCCGGCGTTGTTGACCAGCACGTCGATGCTGCCGTGCTCGGCCTTGGCACGCGCGAAGGCGTCGACGGTGGAATCCCACTCGGCAACGTTGCCAACCGATGCATGGAACGTGTAGCCCTGCGCCTTCTGCTCGGCCAGCCACTTGGCGTGGTCGCGGCTCGGGCCGCAGCCGGCGATGACGGTGAAGCCCTCGCGGTGCAGCCGCTGGCAGATCGCCGTGCCGATGCCGCCCATGCCGCCGGTCACGTATGCCACTTTCTGACTCATCTCTTTGTGTCCTCTCTGATTCGGTGTCGTTGATGTCTGACGTTGCCATTCTGGACCCGGGGCAGCGACCGCCGCCTCCGGGTTAACGCCGTGGCCCGCGCCTCGCGCGGATCACGAGAGCACCGCGTGCTCAGCGCTCCACGGTCAACGCAACACCCATGCCACCGCCGATGCACAGTGAGGCGATACCCTTCTTCGCATCGCGCTTCTGCATCTCATGCAGCAGCGTCACCAGAATGCGGCAGCCGGATGCACCAATAGGGTGACCGATGGCGATGGCGCCGCCATTGACGTTGACCTTCGAGGTGTCCCATCCCATCTCGTTGTTGACCGCGCAGGCCTGGGCAGCGAAGGCTTCGTTGATCTCCAGCAGGTCAAGGTCGGCGGCCTTCCACCCAGCGCGCTGCAGCGCCTTGGTGGATGCTGGCACCGGGCCCATTCCCATGTACGCGGGATCGAGGCCGGTGGTGGCGTAGCTGGCAATGCGGGCCAGCGGCGTGAGGCCCAGCGCGGCAGCCTTCTTCGCACTCATCACCATGACCGCCGCGGCCCCATCGTTGATGCCCGACGCGTTGCCCGCCGTCACACCGCCGGCCTTGTCGAAGGCCGGGCGCAGGCCGGCCAGCGCTTCGGCGCTGGTCTTGCGATTGATGTATTCGTCGGCAGCGAAGACGACCGGATCGCCCTTCTTCTGCGGCAGAGTCACGGGCACGATCTCGTCCTTGAACCGGCCGGCGTCCTGCGCGGCGGCGGCCTTCTGCTGGCTGGCCAGGGCCAGGGCGTCCTGCGCGTCGCGGCTGATGTTGTATTTCTTCGCCACGTTCTCGGCCGTGATGCCCATGTGGTACTGGTTGTAGACGTCCCACAGGCCGTCCACGATCATGCTGTCCACCAGCTTCCAGTCGCCCATGCGCTGGCCGTCGCGCGAACCGGGTAGCACGTGCGGCGCCGCGCTCATGTTTTCCTGGCCGCCGGCGATCACGATCTCGCTGTCGCCCGTGGCCACGGCCTGCGCCGCCAGCATCACGGCCTTGAGGCCGGAGCCGCACACGGCATTGATGGTGAGCGCCGGGGTTTCCTTCTGAAGGCCGGACTTGATCAACGCCTGGCGCGCCGGATTCTGGCCGCTGCCGGCCGCCAGCACCTGGCCCAGGATCACTTCGCCCACCTGCGCGGCATCGAGGCCCGTGCGGCGCAGCAGGTCGGCAATGACCAGGGCGCCGAGTTCGGGCGCGGGCGTCTTGGCAAGCGAGCCGCCGAATTTGCCGACGGCGGTGCGTGCGGCGCTGACGATGACGATGTCTTCCATGCTTTTTCTCCAGGGGATAAGAGTTCGGGAAACCGGGAAATGCGGATGCGGGTGCGGGGGGATCGACGATACGGCTCAGGCCTTGTCGGCGCGCTCGCGCACGTAGCGGCCGGGCGCGGGCTCCAGGCCCTGGCCCGCGGCGCCGGCGGCATAACGCCTGGGCGCGGCCACCTGCCGGCCAGCGTGGCCGCGCAACCAGGCCGACCAGTCCGTCCACCAGCTGCCGGGCTTTTCGGTCGCGCCGGTGAGCCATTCGCCCAGCGTCGGGGGCAACTCGCCGTCATCGCGCACCCAGTGGCTGCGTTTGTTGGCTGCGGGCGGATTGATCACGCCGGCAATGTGCCCGGACGCACCCATGACGAAACGCTTCGCGCCTGGCAGATGGCGAGTGGAGGCGTAGGCGCCGGCCACGGGCACGATGTGGTCTTCGCGCGAACCGTAGATGTAGACCGGAATGTCGACGCGGCCCAGATCCACCGGCACACCGCACACGCGCGCGCGGCCCGGCTTGACCAGGTTGTTCTCGAGGTAGGTATTGCGCAGGTACCAGGCGTACATCGGGCCCGGCAGGTTGGTGGAGTCGCTGTTCCAGTACAGCAGGTCGAACGGCGGCGGCGTCTCGCCCTTGAGGTAGTTGCCGACGACGTAGTTCCAGACCAGGTCGTTCGGCCGCAGGAAGCTGAACGTGGCCGCCAGGTCGTGCCCCGGCATCAGCCCGCCCTGGCCGAACTGCATCTCGCGCAACTTGACGAAGGCTTCGTCGATGAAGACGTCGAGCACGCCCGTATCGCTGAAATCGAGGAAGGTGGTGAGGAAGGTGGCGCTGGCCACGGGCAGGGCCGGCGCGACAGCACGACGGGCCCGGGCCGCCTTGCCGTTCTTTGCGGCCTTCACGGGCGGTTGGCCGGCGTCTGCTTCGGCCCGTGCCGCCAGCACGCCCAGCGCCGTGCCCAGAATGGTGCCGCCCACGCAGAAGCCCAGCGCGTTGATCTGTGCGGCGCCCGTCAGGTCGCGCACCGCGTCGATGGCCTCGATGGCGCCCTTCTCGACGTAGTCGTCCCAGCCCACGTGGGCGAGCGAAGCGTCCGGGTTGCGCCAGCTCACCACGAACGTGCGGTGACCCTGTGCGACCGCGTAGCGGATCAGCGAGTTCTCGGGCTGCAGGTCGAGGATGTAGAACTTGTTGATGCACGGCGGCACCAGCAGGAACGGGCGCTCGTACACCTTGGCCGTGAGCGGTTTGTATTCGAGCAGCTGGAACAGCTCGTTTTCGTACACCACGGCGCCTTCGGTGGTCGCCACGTTGCGGCCCACCTCGAACAACGACTCGTCGGTCTGGCTCACGTGGCCCTGGCGCAGGTCGTGCAGCAGGTTGCGCACGCCCTGGGCGATGCTCTCGCCCTGGCTCTGGATCGCCTTGAACTGGGCCTCGGCATTGAACGCCATGAAATTGCTGGGGGCGGTGGCTGCGAGGTACTGGTCTACGGCGAAGCGGATGCGGGCGCGGGTCTTGTCGTCCGCCTGGACGGCGTCCACCAGGCCACCGAGCGCGCGCGCATTGAGAAGGTAGGCCGCCGCCGCGTAAGCCGAGACGGGGTTGCGGGACCAGGAGTCGCCGGCGAAGCGGCGGTCTTTCACCTGCGGGTTCCGCTGCAGGCCCTCGTTCCACAGCCGCGAACTCTCGTCGACGTACTGCTGCCGGACCTGCTCGAGCTTGTCCTGCGAAAACGAGATCGGCGACGTGGCCCCGAAGCTGGCCTGGAATTGGCGGGCAAGGGTCGTCCAATCTGCTCCAGAATTCATGCTGTCTCCTGCTGATCCGGGTCGCTAGGGAAAACCCCAGTATCCGGGATTTCATGGGCCGTCGCAATGCGCCATCCGGCCCATGTCGCTGCCCTCACAGGCGCCATCTTCCCACGACTTCCGCATGTATCTGATCGCCATCGCCTGGCTGTACGTCGCGCTCATGATGAGCGTGGCCGAGGCCACCAACACGACGGGCACCGTGCTGGGTGCCATCGTCACCTTCGTACTCTATGGACTCCTGCCCGTTGCCTTGCTCATGTACATCCTGGGCACACCAGGGCGCAAGCGGCGGCTCAAGGCCGCCGAGCAGCAGGAGCATGAAGCCGCGATGGCCGCGCGCAAGGCGCAGTCCGCCGCAGCGCCGGCATCAGGCGAGCCAGACGAGCGCGGCGAAGCGCCCGCTGACGCCATCGCGCCGGTGCGAAAAGAACCGTGAGGGCCGGCGCACCGTACACCAGTCGTCGCTGCCGTCGTTGCCCCACACGCCGCTGACGCCGGCCGCCGCCAGCCGCTGGCGCGCCAGTATCGGCAGATCGGCCAGATACTTGCCGCCGCCCAGCGTGGCGAAGGCCGCCGCCGCGTGCGGATCGGCCGCGACGAACGCCTGGCGCACGTCCTCGCCCACCTCGAATTCACGCGGGCCGATGCACGGGCCCAGCCAGGCCAGCGTGTTGCGCGCCGCCTGAGCAGGCGACTCGCCCACGGCCTCGCCCAGAGCCACCAGCGCGGATTCGATCACGCCGCCGGCCAGGCCGCGCCAGCCTGCGTGTGCCCCACCCACCGCGCGTCCCGAGTCATGGGCCAGCAGCACTGGCAGGCAGTCGGCCACCATCACCGTGCAGGCGACGCCGCGCTGCGTGGTGACGCAGGCGTCGGCCTCGGTGCCCTGGGGCGTGCCCGCATCGAGCCGCGCCACGGCCACACCGTGCACTTGCCGCAGGAACACCGGCCGCGCATTGATCGCGGCATCCACCTCGGCGCGGTTGGCCCTCACCGCTGCCGGGTCGTCTCCCACGTGGTCGCCCAGATTGAGCCCCTGCCAGACGCCGCACGACCGGCCGCCCACGCGCGTGGTGCAGGCGGCCCGCACACCGGCGGGTGCCGGCCAGTCGGGCTGCAGCCAGCCGGAGGGCAGACTGGCCATCACGCCTCGGCGTCGGGGCAAGCCGAAGGCTGCGCCTTCTGGAACGCCGGCAGTTGCATGCAGGCATCGAACACGGCCATGGTGCGGCCGAGCCCGCCGAGGTCCACGTTGAAGCGCTGGCCGTTGAAGATCTGCGGCACCAGGCAGCAGTCGGCCAGCGTGGGCGTATCGCCATGGCAGAAGCGCCCGGCCGGACCCTGCGCCAGCTGGCGTTCGAAGGCCAGCAGGCCCTCGCGCACCCAGTGGCGGTACCAGGTGTTCTTGGCGTCATCGTCCACCTTCATCTCGCGCACGAGGTACTTGAGCACGCGCAGGTTGTTGATCGGATGGATGTCGCACGCGACCACCTGCGACAACGCCCGCACGCGGGCACGCGCCAGCGCATCGCCCGGCACCAGCGGCACGGCCGGATGCACTTCGTCCAGGTACTCGATGATGGCCATCGATTGCGACAGGCGCTCGCCGGTATCCAGCTCCAGCGTCGGCACCAGCGCCTCGGCCGAGACGGCCGCATACGGCTCCTTGAGGTGATCGCCACGCGCGATGTGCACCGGCACGTATTCGTAGGCCAGGCCCTTGAGCTCCAGCGCGATGCGCACGCGGAACGATGCCGATGAGCGGAAGTAGTTGTAGAGCTTCATGGTCGTCGAGCATAGCGGCAGGCCGCCCCGCCGCCACCCGCAGCGACCCGCACGCGTTTCGATCAACGAAACGGGCAGCTACCCGGGTTGTGGCGGGACCGCGCTGCTCTTAAGGTGGCGCCCTGCCCCCGCTGACCCGACCGATACCGTGTTCCACGACCTGCGCAACGCGCCCGCTTTCAAGCGCTCCATCTTCAACGCCATCGTCGCGCCCCGGCCCATCGGCTGGATCAGCTCGATGAGCGCCTCGGGCCAGTGCAACCTGGCGCCGTTCTCGCACTTCAACATGGTCTCGACCGCGCCGCCGGTGCTCATGTTCTCGTGCAACACGCCGGCCGACCGGCCCGAGAAGGACACCATCGCCAACATCCGCGAGACCGGCGAGTTCGTCTACAACCTCGTGAGCCGGGACCTGACCGAGGCGATGAACACCACGTCGGCTGCCTTGCCGCGCGGCACCGACGAGTTCCAGGCCGCCGGGCTGGCCAAGGCCAGCTGCGAGATCGTGCGGGTGCCGCGCGTGGCGGCGTCGCCCGCATCCATGGAATGCCGGCTGCTGCGCTTCGTCGAGATCGCGCCCGAATTGCCGGGCGAGACGGCCAGCATCGTGGTGTTCGGCCGCATCGTCGGCCTGCACACGGCCGAGGGCTTCATCGATGCCAACGGCCGTTTCGACACCGCGCGCGCGCGCCCCATGACGCGGCTGGGTGGCAACCAGTACGCCGAGGCCGGCCCGATCTTCGAGCTGGCCGCCCCCTTCACCAAGCGCGACTGATACGAACGCGCCAGCGCACACCTCCCACGCCACGCCATGACCGCATCCAAGACCATCACCGACGTCCTGCCACCCACCCTGCTCGATTTCACCAACGAATGCTCCGGCGACGGCCCGGCCGCATGGGAGGCGCGCGGACAGAACTTCCACGTCGCCTGGCACCGCGCCGGCGCGGCGGCACTCGCCGTGGAAACGCAGTCGGACGACGAGCTCATGCTGATCGTGCTCGACGCGCCGGTCAGCATCGGCGCCGCCGGCCGCGCGCCGGTGGATGCTCCCGCACGCACCATCGCCATCCTGCCGGCGGGCCGCTGGCAGCTCACGCTGGCGCCCCGCGCCACCTGCGCCGCGCTGCGTTCGCTGCGCGGCAGCAATGCTGCCGATGCCTCGCGCAATGCGGCGGCCTATGCCACGCCCGACGCGCGCATCGCCCCGGTGGGCACGCACTACCGAGCGTTGCGTCGCGCCGACGACGTGCGGCTGCTGCCCATCGACCAGGTACAGGCTTCGAAGGACAAGCCACGCCTGAAGATGCTGCAGACGGCCACGATGTCGATCAACTGGGTGGAATACGACGGCCCGCGCGACCGCTCGGCACTCAGCCCGCATTCGCATGCGAACTTCGAGCAGGGCTCGCTGGGCCTCGCTGGCGATTTCGTGCACCACCTGCGCACGCCGTGGGGTCCGGACGCCCGCCAGTGGCAGGACGACCGCCATGCGTCGCTCGGCTCGCCCTCGCTGATGGTGGTGCCGGTGGGCCTCATCCACACCACCGAAGGCGTGAACGCGGGCCACCACATCCTGATCGACATCTTCTCGCCGCCGCGCGCCGACTTCATCGCCAGCGGCTGGGTGTTCAACGCCGGGGACTACGAGGCACCCGCCGAGGGTGTTGCCGCGGCAGCCTGAGCGCGCGCCCCGCCCTCAGGCCGGAGGGTCGGCCGGCAACGCGATCAGCGCCTCGCGCGCACGCGCAGCAACGTCCTGCAGCGGCGCCAGGTAGCGCTCGACCGCCTCGCTGGCCGGCATGGTGGAAGCAAACCAGGTGAGCCCGATGGCGCCCACGGCGCGGTTGGCGTCGAACACCGGCACGGCCAGCGTGTTGGACACGGGCCGCACCTTGGGGTGGCGCAATGCGTAGCCTTGCCGGCGCACCAGCTCCAGCGTGGCATCGAGTGCCTTGCGCTGGCGCGCGACGGCGTTCTCGGGATCGCCCGACTGCAGGGCCATGCCGATCAGGATCTCTCGCTCGTCCGGATCGCAGAACGCCAGGTAGGCCAGGCCCAGGCCTCGGGTCACCAGGCTCAGGCGCATGTCGATGCTCGAGTGCAGCAGGGCCAGTGGCGAGCGCGGCACGGTGCTGTAGCGGATGACGGCGGCGTCGCTGTCGGGCACGGCCAGCGCGACAGGCCACTTCACCTCGGCGGTGAGCGCGTCCATCAGGGGCGCCAGCACCTCGACGATGCGCGGCTCGCTGTGGAATCCGCTGGCCAGCGCGCGCACACGCGACGTCAGCATGTAGCCGCGCCGCGGCTCGTGGCGCACGTAGCCCTCACCGGCCAGTGTCTGCAGCAGGCGCACGAGCGAGGGCTTCGGGATGCCGGTCTGACGGTGCAGCTGCGCGATGCCGACAACCGGGTAGGTGTTCAGGGCCTCCAGCACGCGCAGCGTGCGCAC
>JAGOCV010000182.1 GCA_017998575.1 Burkholderiaceae bacterium | reverse complement strand
GCGCTGGAGGCCGAGCGCTGCTGGGGCGCGCTGCAGGGCGTGACCCACTGCGCCTATGTCACCTGGAGCACCGGCGTGGGCGCCGCGCTGTGCGTGGACGGACGCGTTTTGCTGGGCAAGAACGGCAACGCGGGCCACGCCGGTCACATCTTCGTGAGCGACGACGACGACAGCGCCCTGTGCGGCTGCGGCAACCACGGTGACGTCGAATCGCTGGTGGCCGGCAACGCCATCGAACGCCGCTTCGGGCGGGATGCCGAGGCCCTGATGCTGGCCGCCGCCGCCGGCGAGCCGCAGGCCATGCAAACGGTGGACGCGCTCTGCCGCACCCTGGGCCGCGCGCTCTACGACCTGACCGTGTTGCTGGACCTGGAACGCATCAGCCTGGGCGGCAGCGTGTTCTGGCACAACCGCGAATTCCTGCTGCCCCGCCTGCAGGCCCAGTTGACGGGCCGCCTGCCCGCCCTCACCGAGGGCGTGCGCCTCGTGCCCGCCGGCCTGGGCGAACGGGTGGGCGACCTTGCCGCGCTGGCGCTGGTGGACTGAAAGTGAGCTGGCGATAGGGCGAAAAGCCCGCGCGTTGGGATGTGCCGGAGAGACACCGGCCCGAGCGCGCGATCCGCAGGATCGCCCGCCCCGGCTTTGCCGGGGCCCTGCGCGAGCACCCCCTCGGGGGGCGTGAGCTACACGCAGTGAGCGAGCTGGGGGCCGATGCTTCGCGATCCGCAGGATCGCCCGCCCCGGCCTGGCCGGGGCCCTGCGCGAGCACCCCCTCGGGGGGCGTGAGCTACACGCAGTGAGCGAGCTGGGGGCTAGCGTTTATGGCCGGCCATGACGATGAGCACGCGCAACTGCTCGGGCTGCGCATCGGCCGCCGTCGTGCGTTCCACCTTGGCCACCACGCTCATCGAATCCAGGCTGATCGACACCGACTTGGCGGCGCCGGAGGCCAGCGTCTCGTCCACGATGTCGCTCACGTAGAGCACGAGGAATTGCGCCTCGGAACGCTTGAGGCCGAACGCCACCACGCTCTCGGACACTGCATCGAGCGTCAGGTGCGAGTCGGCCACCAGGCGCAGCGGCGGCACGGTGTCGCCCAGCCCGTCGGGCAGCGTGGCGACGGCGCAGGCCGTGGGAATCTTGCGCGAGCGCGGCACCTGCGGCTTGAGGATGACGCTGCCGGCCTGCTGGAAGATGTCCGGGCTGGCGATGTCCTTGAGGCGGCCGCGCACCACGTGGTCCGGGTCGCTGGCGAACACCGCTTCCATCAGGCGCCGGCGTGTCTCCAGCGGCATCGTGATGATGGACGCACCCACCGAAGCCTCGCCGGGCCGATGCTCGCGCGAGCGCAGCCGGATCATGTCTTCATGGCCGGTGCTGTCTCGGTGGATGATGGTGACGACGATGTCCTTGGTCATAGGCGGCCGGTGATGCAGGGAACTGCGTGCCTGCCATTCTAGGGGCGCTGTTACATACCGCGCCAATCACGCCCGCCCGGCGCGCCCGCCGCGCGGCGCGTTCAGTCGCCGCCGGCCTCTGACAGCGCCTGCAGGAAGGTCTTGCGCCACCAGTGCACGTCGAATTCGCGGATGCCCGCCAGCAGCGCCTGGTGCCTGCGGCGCCGCTCGTCCAGCGGCATCTGCAACGCCTGCTGGATCGCCTCGGCCGTGCCGTGGGTGTCGTACGGGTTGACCAGCAACGCTTCCTTCATCTGCTCGGCCGCCCCCGCGAAGCGCGAGAGCACCAGCACGCCGGGGTCGGCCGGGTCTTGCGCGGCGATGAATTCCTTGGCCACCAGATTCATGCCGTCACGCAGCGGCGTGACAAGCCCCACGCGCGCGGCCCGGCACAGGCCGGGAATGCGCTTGCGCGCCACCATGCGGTGGATATAGCGCACGGGCATCCAGTCGAGCTCGCCGTAGTCGCCGTTGATGGCGCCGCACAGGCTTTCGAGCTCGCGGCGGATGTCGCCGTAGGCATCGACATCCTCGCGCGTGGGCGAGGCGATCTGGATCAGCGTGGCGCTGTTGCGGTTCTCGGGATAGTGGGCAAGCAGGTCGCGGAAGGCCTTCACCCGGTGCGGAATGCCTTTGGAGTAGTCCAGCCGGTCGACGCCGATCAGCAGGCGCCGGCGCGCGTACTCGTCGCGCATGCGCTCATACAGATCCTGCGCTTCGCGGCCGTGCGTGAGCGAGGCGAATTCGTCCACGTCGATGCCGATGGGCACGGCCTTGACCCGCACCGTGCTGCCGAAGGCGCGGTGGCGGCCGTCCTCCAGCACCTCGGCGCCTGCTTCCTGCTGCACGTAGCGCGAGAAATGCTGCACGTCGGCCTCGCTCTGCAGGCCCACGAGGTCGTAGGCGAACAGCGAGCGCATCAGCCATTCGTGCTGCGGGATGGCGGCCATCATGAGCGGCGGCGGCAGCGGGATGTGCAGGAAGAAGCCGATCTTCTGGCGACAACCCATGGCGCGCAGCTCGGCCGCCAGCGGAATCAGGTGGTAGTCGTGGATCCAGATGACGTCGTCGTCCTTCAGCAGCGGCAACAGCTTGCGCGCGAACATCTGGTTGACGCGCCGGTAGCCGCCGATGAAGCCGGCCTCGAACTGCGCCAGGTCGAGCCGGTAATGGAACACCGGCCACAGCACGTTGTTGCTGTAGCCCAGGTAGTAGCTGTCGTGGTCCTCGCGGCACAGATCGACCGTGGCGAGCTTGACCGCGCCGGCCTGCTGCACATGCAGATCCCCCTCGCCGGGCGTGCCGCCCTCGACGATGGTGCCGCTCCAGCCGAACCAGAGCCCGCCCGTCTGGTTGAGGGCTTCGCCCAGTGCCACGGCCAGGCCGCCGGCCGCGGCCTTGCGCGGATCGGCCACGCGGTTGGATATTGCGACGAGACGTCCCATGGATTCCCTGGTTACTGCTGCGGGCGGGACACCGGATGTCAGATCACGCTGTCCCACGGCGCCGACAGGCGCATCGCGGCGTTGATGATGCCGACCATCGAATAGGTCTGCGGATAGTTGCCCCACATCTCGCCGGTGACCGGGTGCGTGTCTTCCGACAGCAGCCCCAGCGTGTTGCGCGCGGCCAGCATGGTCTCGAAGATCTCACGCGCCTCTTTCTTGCGGCCGATGCGCGCCAGCGCGTCGATGCGCCAGAAGGTGCAGATGTTGAAGGCAGTCTCGGGCTTGCCGAAATCGTCGGCCGCCTCGTAGCGGCGCATGTACGGGCCGTCGCAAAGCGACTTCTCCATCGCATCCACGGTAGAGACGAAACGCGGGTCTTTCGGATCGATGAAGTTGACCTCGGCCATCAGCAGCACGCTGGCGTCGAGTTCCTTGCCGCCGAAGCTCTCCGCGAACGCCTGGCGCTGCTCGTTCCAGGATTTGGCCAGGATCTCCTCGCGCATGCGGTCGGCGTGGTCGCGCCAATACGCAGCGCGTTGCGGCAGGTCCAGGTGGACGGCGATCTTGGCCAGCCGGTCGCAGGCCGCCCAGCTCATCAGCGCCGACGAAGTGTGCACGCGTGCGCGGGTGCGCAGCTCCCACATGCCGGCATCGGGCGTGCCGTACACGCGCACGGCCTGCTCGCCCACGGCCTCGAGCTGGGTGAATTCGGCCACGCCAGCCGGGCTGAGCAGGCGCTTGTCATGGAAGGCCTGGGCCGAGCCGAGCACGATGTTGCCGTACACGTCGTGCTGGAAATGCTCCTGCGCCTGGTTGCCCACGCGCACCGGCCCCATGTTGCGGTAGCCGCCCAGGTGGTTCATGAGCGACTCGGGCAGTTCGCGCTCGAGGCCGATGCCGTAGAGCGGCTGGATGTGCTCGCCGCGCGCGGCCACCACCACGTTGGAGAGCCAGCGCAGGTAGTCCTCCATCGTGCCCACTTCGGAGAGGCTGTTGAGCGCACGCACCACGAAAAACGCGTCGCGCAGCCAGCAGTAACGGTAGTCCCAGTTGCGGCCGCTGTCGGCATGCTCGGGGATGCTGGTGGTCATGGCCGCGATGATGGCGCCGGTATCTTCGAACAGCGACATCTTCAGGGTGATGGCCGCGCGAATCACCGCGTCCTGCCACTCCAGCGGCACGTCCAGCCGCTGCACCCACTTGCGCCAGTACGAGATGGTTTCCTGCTCGAAATGGCGCGCGGTGTCGGCGATGCCATCGGTGAGCGTTTCGTCGGCGCCGAGCAGGAAGTTGTACTCGCGCGAGCAGACGAAGGGTGTCTTCGACAGCACGTGGGAGATGGGCGCGTCGGTGTTCAGCCGCAGCGTGAGGTCGCCGGAGACGAATCGCACATGGTTGCTGCCTCGCGTGATCTCGGGCGTCTTGCGGCCCCAGTCGTAGCGCAGGTCCAGTGCCACGCGGATGCGCGGCGAACCCTGGATCGGCCGCACCCGGCGCACCAGCGTCATGGGTCGGAAGAAGCGCGAGCGGGAATAGAAGCGCGGCGCGAAGTCGGTGATCTCGATGCCCTGGCCCGCGCTGTCGAACAGCTGGGTGCGCAGCACGGCGGTGTTGGGCTCGTACCACTGCCGGGCCGAGGCGAGGTTCTCGATCTCGATGCCGAAGTGGCTGCCGCGGTCGGGATCGAGCAGGGCGTTGAACACCGGGTCGCCGTCGAAGCGCGGCAGGCAGCACCAGACGATGCGTCCGTGCGCGTCGACCATGGCATTGAAGGCGCAGTTGCCGATCACGCCCAGCGCGAGCGAGGGTGCCGCCGGCGAGGCGAACACCGCCGATTCGGCGCCTGCCGCCATGGCGGCAGGCGCCGGCCCGCTGATGCTTGTGGCATCGTGCGCCGACATGATCGGGTTGTCGTGCGGCAATGCGGCGGCGCCTGCGGGCTCGGCCTTGGCGGTCATGCTGTGTGTCCCCAGGTAGCGTTCGGTGGCAAGGGCGGAGTGGGCGGCAGGGCTGTGCGCGCGGCGGCGAGCCAACCCCGGAAAGTGGCGGGCGACAGGCACCGGTGCAGGGCCTGGGTGGGTCCTTCGCCGATCTTGATGCCGCGGCCGCCCAGCGACTGGGCGGCGACGAATCCGGCCTCGTCGGTCACGTCGTCGCCCGCGAACACGGGTACACGGCCCCTGAACGGCTCGAACGCCATGAAGCCCGCCAGGGCGCGGCCCTTGTTGACGCCTTCGGGCTTGACCTCGACCACGCACTTGCCGTGCATGAGCTCGACGCCCTCGGTGGCGCCGGCCGCGGCGGTCATGGTTTCAAGGCAGAGCGGCTCGAGGTGCTGGGCGTGGCGGTAATGCAGGGCCACGGTGGCACGTTTGTGTTCCACCAGCAGCCCCGGATGGGCGGCCGCCAGCTGCTCGGCCGCCATGCGCACGCCGGTGAGGTCGGGGGCCGGCACCTCAGGGTGCGTGCCGTCGGGCAGGCGCCAGCAGGCCCCGTGCTCGCTGGCCACGGGCAGGCGCAGCGGGCCGAGGAAGGCATCGACGTCGGACTCGCGACGGCCAGTAAGGATGGCCAGGGCGCCGCCCAGTTGGGCCTGGAGCACGGAGAGGGTGGGAACCAGCCCGGTCGGGACACGGACGGCGTCCGGGTGTGGGGCGATATCGGCCAGTGTGCCGTCGAAATCGAGAAAGAGCGCGTGCTCGGGTGTCAGGAGAGGCAGGGGCTGCATGTTTGCGGAAACCTTACCAGACTCATTCCGTTAGACCCGGGTTCTGAAATATTTCCTTACGGTTTTGCAAGGCCTGCAGTCGGCCTTCCTGAATGCGCTTGCCAACGGCGGGCCCGGACAAGCCGGCCGCCATGGCCTCGGCTGCGATGCCGGAAGTTGTGACAGATTGCACCGCAGCGAGGGCGGCCATCAGCCGTTCGCGTTGCGGATATGGGCGCTCGTCCAGCCCCAGCCGGCCGCGCGCATCGCATTCGCAGGCCAGCAGTGCGCGCTCGAACCGCCCGGGCTTGCGCAGGGCGTCGCAGCGCTCCAGCAGGCGCAGCACAGCGGCCGGCCCGAGCGTGCTGCTGGCGTGGATGTTGCCGTGCTCGCGCGCCACGATGTCGGCCAGGTCGCGGCAGTCGGAGGGCACGCGCAGGCGCTCGGCTATCGCGTGCATCAACCGTGCGCTGCGTTGCTCATGGCCGATGTGGCGTGGCAGCACGTCGGCCGGCGTGGTGCCCTTGCCCAGATCGTGCGCCAGGCAGGCGAAGCGCACGTCGAGCGGCGCCTGCAGCCGTGCCGCCATGTCGAGCACCAGCAGCAGGTGCGCGCCGGTGTCGACTTCGGGATGGTGCTCGGCACGCTGCGGCACGCCGAACAGCCGGTCGACTTCGGGCAGCAGGCGCGCGAGCGCGCCGCATTCGCGCAGCACTTCGATCATGCGCGAGGGCCGCTCCTCCATCAGGCCGCGCGCCAGCTCCTGCCAGACGCGCTCGGGCACCAGGGCATCCACCTCGCCCGCGGCCACCATCTGCCGCATCAGCGAAAGGGTCTCGGGCGCCACCGAGAAGCTGGAAAAGCGTGCCGCGAAACGCGCCACGCGCAGGATGCGCACCGGGTCTTCGCCAAAGGCCGGTGTGACGTGGCGCAGGACGCCGGCGGCCAGATCGGCGCGACCGTTCCAGGGGTCGACGATGCCCTCCAGGCCGGCCGCGCCCAGTGGCTGCGCCATCGCATTGATGGTGAGGTCGCGCCGCGCGAGGTCTTCCTCCAGCGTCACCTCGGGCGAGGCCTGGAAGGCAAAGCCGTGATAGCCGCGGGCCGTCTTGCGTTCGGTGCGCGCCAGCGCATATTCCTCGTGTGTACCGGGGTGCAGGAACACCGGGAAATCGCGGCCGACAGGCAGGAATCCCTGCGCCGTCATGGCCTCGGGCGTAGCGCCGACGACCACCCAGTCATGGTCGCGCACCGGAAGGCCGAGCAGGGCGTCGCGTACGGCGCCGCCCACCTTGTAGATCTGCATGAGGCGAGTGTAGGCGCGGGCAGCACCTGCAGGCGGCTATGCTGCGCGTTTCTGCCCGCCACCCCAGGAGTGCCGATGTCATCGATCCCCGCCAACCCAGGTGCGTTGGCCGGCGCGCGCTCGCGCCGTGCCGACTTTCCCGTGTCCGTGCAATTCATCGACCGCTGGTCGCCGCGCGCATTCACCGATGAAGCCATGACCGAGGCCGATGTGCTGGGGGTTCTGGAGGCTGCACGCTGGGCCCCCTCGGCCAGCAACGCGCAGCCCTGGCGCTTCTGTTATTCGCTGCGTGGCGATGCGCACTGGGGTGGCTATCTGGGCGTGCTCAACGACACCAACCAGCGCTGGGTGAAGCGGGCCGCCGCACTGGTGGTGGTGCTGTCGTCGCGCTACATCGTGGCACCCAGTGGCGAGGCCAGCGTGTCGCGCACCCATTCGTTCGATGCCGGTTGCGCCTGGGGTTTCATGGCGCTGCAGGCCCACCTGAGCGGCTGGGCCGCGCACGCCATGGCGGGATTCGATGCGGAACGCCTGCGTGCGCTACTGGGCGTGCCGCTGGCCTTCAACATCGAAGCGGTGGTGGCGCTGGGACGCCAGGGAACGGTCGACCTGCTGCCCATGGCCCTGCAGCCGCGCGAGCTGCCGTCGCAACGCCGCCCGCTGGCCGACAGCGTGTCGGCCGGGCGCTTCAGCGGCGCCTGATCACGGCTTGATCCGGTAGGGCTCGTCGAACACCACGAAGTCGTGCTCGGCCAGTGCGTCGTCGATCCAGGCGCGCACGCCGGGCAGGGCGAGCACGGCATCCACATACGCCGCCACCGGCGCGCTCACCGGCAGGCCATACGTGCGGATGCGCGTGCACACCGGTGCGAAGAAAGCGTCTGCAATGGTGAAGCGGCCGAACAGCATCGGCCCGCCGTGGGCCTGCAACAGCGCCGTCCACATCTGTTCGATCCGGGCGACGTCGGCGCGCACGGCGGGGTGATCGCGCCAGACGAGGGC
>JAGOCV010000181.1 GCA_017998575.1 Burkholderiaceae bacterium | reverse complement strand
GCCACGAATCGCAGATTTGAAAGTGAACAGGAAAGTCAATGAAATCAACGATCTACCAACACCACCTCCGCGCCAGTGCTAGCTTTTCGTACCGTCACTTATTGCACTGAAAACGAGGAGACCCCGCCCTCGCGCACATGACCAAGCCCGATGCCGGGGTCGAACATGTAATCCAGCTGGCCCGCCAGCAAGTCGACCAGCGCCGGTGCAGCGCCGCGATACGGGACGTGCAGGGTTTCGATGCCGGCGGCACTGTTGAACATTTCGGCCGCCAGGTGCGGCGAACTGCCGTTGCCCGGAGAGCCGTAGCTGAGCTTGCCCGGATTCTTCCTGGCGTAGTCGATGAATTCCTGCGCGCTCTTCACGGGTACATCGGGGCGGGTGACCAGGAAGACCAGGACGCGCGCCGCCGCGGCCACAGGCTCGAGATCCTTGGCCGGATCAAACGGCATGTTCCGGTAGATGTGCGGGTTGACCGACACCATCCCGCCCGAGCTGAAAAGGAACGTGTAGCCGTCCGGATCGGCCTTGGCAACCGCCTCGCCCCCGATGTTGCCGTTCGCGCCGGCACGGTTCTCGACGACCAGCGGCTGCCCAAGTGCTTCACCCACCGGCTGCGAGATCAAGCGGGCCATCACATCGGCAGCGCCGCCCGGCGGGTAATTCACGATGACGCGAATCGGCTTCGTCGGCCAGGACTTGGCCTGGGCGACTGCAGCCTGGGCGCCGCCGACCAGCGTCAGGGCAGCGCCTGCCAACACCGCCAGCCGGAAGATCGACCGGCGCCGTGGGGATGGTGAATGCGTTCTCATGGTGTCTCCTTGCCTTTCGTTATGTGCAAGCCTGAACCAGACGGAAGAGAATGCCGCGCCTGCGGCGCGGCGCTACTGCACGCTGATGCCGCGTTCGCGGATGATGGCGCCGAAACGCTCGAAATCGGCGCGCGTCTTGGCGGCGAATTCGTCCGGCGACATGGGTTCCGGTACGCCACCGAGTTCGATCAGCCGATTCTTGACCTGCGGCAAGCCCAGGGCGCGGTTGACCTCGGCATTCATGCGGTCGACGATAGCCTTGTCGACGCCGGCGGGAGCATAAAAGCCGAACCAGGAATCCGCGTCGAACCCCTTCAGGCCGACCTCGTCGAGCGTAGGGGTGTCCGGGAACAATGACGAGCGTTCCGGGCTGGCCACCGCCAGCAGACGCAGCTTGCCGTCACGCACGTGACCCAGGCCGATGCCGGGATCGAACATGTAATCGACCTGGCCGGCAAGCAGATCGACCATGCCGGGGGCAGCGCCGCGGTACGGAACGTGCAAGGTTTGCAGGCCTGCTGCGGCGTTCAACATTTCGCCGGCCAGATGCGGCGTGCTGCCGTTGCCCGGAGATGCGTAGGTGAGCTTGCCTGGATTCTTCCGCGCGTGCTCGATGAATTCCTGCGCGTCTTTGACCGGTACATCCGGACGGGTAACCAGATACACCCGTGCACGGGAGGCAGCGGCGACCGGCTGCAAATCCTTGGCGGGGTCGAAAGACATGGCCTTGTACAGATGCGGATTCACCGAAACCATGCCGCCCGAGCTGAAAAGAAACGTATAGCCGTCCGGGTCGGCCTTGGCAACGGCCTCGCCGCCGATGTTGCCGTTGGCGCCGCCGCGGTTCTCGATCACCAGCGGCTGTCCCAGTGCTTCCGACACCGGTTGCGAAATCAAACGCGCCATGACGTCGGCCGCGCCCCCGGGCGGGAAGTTCACCACTACGCGAACCGGCTTGGTGGGCCAGGACGCGCCCGGCTGCGCCGCCTGGACCGCGGCGACGGAAGACAGCGTGACGGCCGCGGCTGCGGCCAGATGAAAGAACGACCGACGACCTGACGCTGCGAAGTGCTTTTTCATGACGTCTCCTTGCCTCTCGGTGTGGTGCAAGCCCCGGCCCGTCCCGGGCGCGGGGCTGCCAGCTTACTGCACGCTGATGCCGCGTTCGCGGATGACGCTGCCGAAGCGTTCGAAGTCGGCCTTGGCCTTGTCGGCAAACTCTGCCGGCGACATCGGCGAAGCAACGCCGCCCAGTTCCGCAATGCGGTTACGTACTGTGGGCAGTGCCAGGGCTTTGTTGACCTCCTGGTTCATGCGGTCGACGATGGCCTTGTCGACGCCGGCGGGAGCATAGAAGCCGAACCAGGAATCCGCGTCAAACCCCTTCAGACCGACTTCGGCCACGGTGGGGGTGTCAGGAAAAAGCGCAGAGCGTTCGGGGCTGCCGACCGCCAGCAAGCGCAGCTTGCCGTCGCGCACATGGCCCAGGCCGATGCCGGGGTCGAACATGTAATCCACCTGACCGGCGAGCAGGTCGACCATTGCCGGAGCGGCGCCGCGGTAGGGCACATGCAGCGTCTTGATGTCGGCAGCGCCGTTGAACATTTCCGCCGCCAGGTGCGGCGAGCTGCCGTTGCCAGGCGAGCCGTAGCTGAGCTTGCCCGGGTTTTTCTTGGCGTAGTCGATGAACTCCTTCGCGCTCTTCACTGGCACGTCCGGGCGGGTAACCAGGAACACCAGAACGCGCGCCGCCGCTGCCACGGGCTGCAAATCCTTTGCCGGATCGAACGACATCGTCTTGTACAGGTGCGGGTTCACTGACGCTACCCCGCCGGAACTGAACAGGAACGTATAGCCGTCCGGGTCTGCCTTGGCCACGGCCTCACCGCCGATATTGCCGTTCGCACCAGCCCGGTTCTCGATGACCACCGGCTGCCCGAGCGCCTCGGACACCGGCTGCGAGATCAGTCGGGCCATGACGTCCGCCGCCCCGCCGGGTGGGAAATTCACCACCACGCGCACGGGTTTGGCAGGCCAGGACTGTGCCTGAGCCATCGCGGTCTGGGCGCCCCCGATGGCAGTCAGAACGACCGCTGCGGACGCTGCCAGACGGAAGAACGACCGGCGTGAGGGGGATGTGGTACGAACTTTCATGAGGTCTCCTTGCTTTTCGTTTTTGACAAACTTCAACCGGCAGAAGGATTGTCTGCCGGCTGTTCCACAAACTGTTCGGCCTATGATTCCTGCGCTGCGGGGGCCACCGGCTTGGCTGGCTGGGGCGATCGCCTGACCCAGCGAACCGGGGTTTCCTTCATGGGCCGTGCCGGCGCACCGTGCCGGGTCAACGTCGCATCGAGCGCCTTGCCGGCGGCGTCGGACAGTGCCGCCGTACGCGCATCGGCAATCGCTTGCGCGCGCTGGTCGTCGTTGTCGAATGTCGCCGCCACAGCCAGATGGTCGAGAATGTGCAGCAAGTTTTCCTTGCCGCGTTCATTGGTTTCGCCGTAACCCTTGATCAGCCGGCCGCACTGGGCCAGCTCGTTGCCCAGCCGCCAGTGGACTGCAGCGGCACGCTCGACGGCGCCCACCCACTTTTCAATCATCTCCTGCTCGCGAGCGTAGCGGCTGCCGAAATGCCGGACGCGCTTCATGCCGGCCATCAGGCGCAGCATCGCCATTCCGGTGACCGTATGCGACCCCACCTTCAGTGGCATGGCCCAGGCCGGACGGCCGCGCCGCTGGCGCCGCTGATCCCAGCTCAACAGTCGCCGCGCAATAGGCTGGGGCAGCAATCCGGCAAATTCCGGAACACCCGGCTTGAAATGATCAAAAACGCGGACGAGGTCGTCGGGACCCGCCCGCACTTCGTCCAGGACACGACGGCTACGGGTCTGGCGACTTTTCAGATCGGCCACGCGTACGACGTCATCGAAGGCCATCCAGAGCGCCAGAAAGCGAGCAGTCTCGCGTGTGGTGGCATAACCGTGGGCGCCGGCCGGATCGGCCTGCCGCTCGGCGCTCAGCACCCGCGACAGCCGTGTGATGTAGAGGTCGGCGTAAGCCTTGTTCTGGTAGTCAACCATCCGCGCATAACCGGGCGCCAGCATGTCGTGCACGGCAACCGGGAAAGCCGCCGCGACCTCGGCGGGCAGGCGCTCGATCTGAACCGCCGCCTCGTCCAGCTGCAGCAGTTGCTGCACCATGGCGCCCTGCCGCCGGGCGGCATCGACGATCTCGAACGCGCGCGCAAAGCCGCGAAGACTGGGTTCGACGCCGCGACCACTGCGTCGGATGGTGTCTTCGAAGGCCTCGCGGCTGAAAGGCAGTGCGCCGCTGGCGGCGATCGCACCGAACAACACGGCGCTGATTACGGTACCGGCCTGTTGTGCGGTTTGCGCCATATCGAAAACATAGTGCTCGCGGCTGGTTTCCCGAACCAGCTCGACCAGCTTCTCGTTGGAGAAGCGGCCGTCACCCGGCTGCATGCGCTCGGCGGTCGTCAGCGCCCGCGACGATGACGTGATGAGTACGGTTCGGGCCGGCGACGAGAAGCCGTTCGACACCTGGCGTGCGGTTTCCAGCAGTTCGGAGGACACCAGCACGTCGATGTCGCCGGGCACCGGCGTCAGAGCAAACACGGGCCGGCGGCCCTGCAGCTGCGCCGCAGGCACCGGGAAGACCTCGATGTAGTAAGACGTGGCCCCGGTACGTTGGGCAACGCCCGGCACCGAGGTGCTTTGCGCGGGGTAGCCTGCCGCGATGGCTGTGTCGATCAGCCATTCGGCCAGGACGCCCCCGCCCTCGCCGCCCAGGGCGCAGACCATGACCGTGATCGGGCGCAATGAAGCGATGTCTTGCATGTCGATATACCTCAGGCGGGCTGCATGGCGCGCGTGACGCGGCGGCGCATGTTGTCGATAAGTCGTTCGTGCCAGCGAGGGTTCTGCACGACCTCGGCGCGATAGAACGAGGGGCACAGCGTGGCTGCATGGGCGTTTTCGCCGCACAAGCCGCAGCCCACGCAACCGTCGATCACCGTAGCTACCGGATCCACCTTGAGAGGGTCGGGGTTGTCCTTGAGAGTGAGGGTGGGACAGCCCGACAGCCGGATGCAGGCGTGATCCCCGGTGCAGACGTCTTCGTCCACGCCGTACTTGACGCGAACGGCGCGCTTGCCGGCCTTCAGCAAGCCGGCAATCCAGGGTTTCAGACGGCGCTGCCGTTCCAGCTGGCACTCACCCTCGGCGATGATCACCTTCAGCCCGGAATACTTGGTGGTGAAGGCTTCAGTCAACGTGCGCCGCATCTGATCGACGCGATAGGTATGCACGGTGCGCATCCATCCAACCCCCATCCCGCGCAAGGTCTGCTCGATGGTCTGGTTCTTGTGCGCCAGGCTTTGCTGCTTGTCCGGGGCATTGGCGCGCGCGTCTTCGTCCGGCGTCGAGATGATTTCCTGCGTTCCCGTCGCCGACGTATACCCGTTCTTGAAGATCAGCAGGACCGCGTCATCCTGGTTGAACAAGGCCGACTGCACACCGGTAAGCAGACCGTTGTGCCAGAAACCGCCGTCTCCCATGATGGATAGCACGCGACGCGACATCATTGGCGACACGCCGGCCCGACTGGCCAGGCTCATGCCATATCCCAGTATCGAATGGCCCGATGAAAACGGCTCGAATGTGCCGAAGGCATGGCAGCCGATGTCGGCCGCGATGTGTACCGGCCCGACCTCTTGCTGGGCCAGTTTGAGAGCCGAAAATACCGGCCGTTCGGGACAGCCGATACAGAAGCTGGGCGGCCGCCCCGGCAGCGGTTCGGTCAGACGACCGGCGACGCTTTGCCGGAGTTCGGTATTGGCGTCCAGCCAGGCGCGCGCGGAGGCGACACCCGGATGGCTTTGATACTGGCCAAGGAACGCACCCAGCGCGTCGACCATGGCTTCCGCCGTGCATTCGCCCACGGCCGGCATCATGTCCTTGCCGTGCAAGGCCGTGTTCAGGTCGCGCCGGCGCAGCATGGTGGCGATTTCCTGTTCGATGTATTCGGGCTGGCCTTCTTCGATGATCATGACCGCCCGCTTGCCGGCGCAGAACGCCGTCACTTCTTCGGGAACCAGCGGGAAGGTGACGTTCAGCACGAGCAAGGGCACTGCCGGCGTGCCAAAGGCGTCGGCCGCACCGAACTGCTGCAGCGAACGGATCAGCGTGTTGTACAAGCCGCCCTGCACAATGATGCCGACCTCACCGTTCGGGTCGCCAAACTGCTCGTTCAGCTTGTTTTCGGCGATGTACCGCCGCGCGGCCGGAATGCGCTCTTCAACCTTGAGCTTTTCGTGGCGGAAGGTGACGGGCGGATGCGCGAGGCGCACATAGTCGAATGCCGCCGGCTCTTCCATTAACTGGCGTGTGGACACCGGCGGCGGCAGATTGTCCTTGCATTCAAAGCTGCCGCGCACATGACAGGCGCGGATGCGCAGTTCCAGCAGCGCCGGCATATTGGACGTTTCCGACAGCCGGAAGCCCTCTTCGACGATGCGCACCATGTTGGCCAGGTCTGGGCGCGGGTCGAGCATGATCATCGACGACTTCAGGGCGTAGGCGTGGGTGCGTTCCTGGATGACGCTGGCCCCCTCGCCGTAATCTTCGCCCACCACGATCAGGGCACCGCCCTTCACGCCTGGCGATGACAGGTTGGACAAGGCGTCTGCCGCCACGTTGGTGCCGACGATGGACTTCCAGGTAACGGCGCCGCGCAAGGGATACTGGATGGATGCGCCCAGCATGGCGGCTGCCGACGCCTCGTTGGAACAGGCCTCGACGTGCACGCCGAGTTCGTCGAGGTAGTCGCGCGCCTGCATCATGACGTCCAGCAGGTGCGAAACGGGCGCGCCCTGGTAGCCGCCTACATAGGCCACCCCGGACTGCAGCAGCGCCTTAGTGATGGCGAGGATGCCCTCGCCGTGGAAAGTCTGGCCTTCGCCTAGGCGAAGCGATTCCACCTGTTTGCGAAAAGAAACCTCCAAGGCGGCCTCCGACATGAAATGATTTGAGACAAGCATGCCAGTGTCGGCTTTTGGGGCGGCACAATCAATATAATGGCGTCACTAAATGATATGCACGCCATGCATATAAACGAGATCGATCTCAACCTGTTGCGCGTCTTCGAAGCCGTCTATCGCGTGCGCAACGTAAGCCGCGCCGCCGAGACGCTGGGCCTGACGCAACCCGCCGTCAGCCATGCCCTGACCCGGCTGCGCCTGCTGCTGCGCGACCCCCTGTTCGTGCGCGCGGGCGGCGGGGTACAGCCGACGGCCAAGGCCAGCCAGCTTGCCGAGTCAGGGCTCCCCGAAGAGCGCCGCGTGGGAGCCCCTCCCCTTCGCACGGATGAGCGCTAGAAGGTGATGGATCGAATCGAGGCGCGCGTGCTCGCGTGGACCACCAAGCGCAAGCCCACGGATGCTTCGACACACTGGTCATTGCGCAAGCTCGCAGCCGAACTCGGCAGCGCAATCTTGCACACGACGGTGGCGTCCGTTTGCGCCGAGCATAACCGCGAGCCCGCATCGGCTTGAGGGGGCGTTGTCACGTTGGCGAAGACGAAGCGCGTGGCAAGCTGCTTGAGATAGAGCGAAGCCCCCAACGGGTGGCGCTTGATCGCAAAGTGCTGGCGGATGGGACGAAGCTCGAGAGAAAAGCCTGCGTGCGCTCGAGCCTGCGAAAGCTTCACATGCACCGCTCGCGCTCACGGGTGGGCTGATGACTTTTTCGGCACGGTTGTTCACGCGAGCACTGGCCCTCACGAACACGTGTCGCGCATTCGCAAGCTCCGGAACCTCGGCCCTTCGCGGCCGGGTAGCTACGCAATCGGTCCGTGACGATCTTGCACCACGCTCGAACAGCAGCTCCTCGATGTCGCGTAGGCTCAGGTGAAGCGGACGCGAGTGCACCGCGGCACTCACAGCTCGAGAACTAGCATCGGCGACTTCGACCTGGAACAGCAAGGCATGAATTGGTCATTCGCAGCCTGTTCGGCGAGCGTCAGGTAAAAGTCCTTGTGGTCCGGCTCGCCTTCGAGCACGCGCGTGAGGCAGGTTCCGCATACGCCCTGCTCGCAGGAGGTGGGGACCTCCACGCCAGCCGCAACCAGTGCCTGGACAACCGTTTTCTCCTTCGGCACCAGGATGATCCTGCCGGAGCTGGCGAGCTT
>JAGOCV010000180.1 GCA_017998575.1 Burkholderiaceae bacterium | reverse complement strand
GCCAACATGTACCGCCTGGGCTGCAAGAGCCCCGAGATCGAGGCCGCCTGCCGCAAGCCCAGCTGCGTGTTCCCGGGCATCTGCCAGAACCTGCACACCGACCACGGCCCGCTCATCAAGATCTACCGCCGTGCGCGCAGCCTGCGCGGCATCAAGAAGATCCTGATCGGCTCGGGCCTGCGCTACGACCTCGCCGTGCAGAGCCCCGAGTACGTGAAGGAGCTGGTGCAGCACCACGTGGGCGGCTACCTCAAGATCGCGCCCGAGCACACCGAGAACGGGCCGCTGTCGAAGATGATGAAGCCCGGCATTGGCAGCTACGACCGCTTCAAGAGCCTGTTCGAGAAGTTCAGCGCAGAGGCCGGCAAGAAGCAATACCTGATCCCGTACTTCATCGCCGCCCACCCCGGCACGCGCGACGAGGACATGATGAATCTGGCGCTGTGGCTCAAGAAGAACGGCTTCCGCGCCGACCAGGTGCAGACCTTCTACCCCAGCCCCATGGCCACGGCCACGGCCATGTACCACTCGGGCCGCAACACGCTCACCCGGGTGCGCCGCGAGATGCGCGACGTGGAAGACGAGTCGGTGGACATCGTGCGCGGCGAGAAGCGCCGCCGCCTGCACAAGGCCTTCCTGCGCTATCACGATCCGAACAACTGGCCGCTGCTCCGCGAGGCGCTCAAGGCGATGGGCCGCTCGGACCTCATCGGCAACGGCAAGCATCACCTCATTCCCACCTTCCAGCCGCTCACCGACGGCGGCTACCAGAGCGCGCGCCGCAAGAATTCCACGCCTTCGGCCGCCGCGCCAGCCGCGCCGCGTGCCGGCAACGCGCCGAAGAAAGGCCGCATGCTCACGCAGCACACCGGCCTGCCGCCGCGCGTCACCGGCAGTGGCGGCCCGGCGCCGCGTGCCGTGAGCGGCAAGCCTGTCCGCAAGGTGCGCTGACCGCTTCGCAGGGGCGCGCGCCGTGAACGGTCCACGCCCGCGCGCCGACACCCTGCGCCTGGTGCTGGGCGACCAGCTCGATCCGCAACACAGCTGGTTCGGCTCCGTCGACGACGGCATCGTCTACGTGCTGATGGAAGTGCGGCAGGAAACCGACTACGTACTGCACCACGCGCAGAAGATCCTGGCCATCTTCGCCGGCATGCGCGAGCACGCCCGCCATTTGCGCGAGGCCGGCCACCGGGTGCGCTACGTGGCCATCGACGACCCCAGCAACCGCCAGTCGATTCCCGGCAATCTGGCGGCGCTGATGGCGCATTACGGCGCGCGCCGGCTCGAATACCAGCATCCCGACGAATGGCGGCTCGACCGTCTCCTGGCCGACTGGTGCGCCGGTCAGCCCTTTGCCACACAAGCGGTCGACAGCGAGCATTTCTACACCGCGCGCACGGAGATGGCCGGTATGTTCACGGGCCGCGAGCACTGGCTGATGGAACAGTTCTACCGCCGCATGCGCCGTCGCCACGGCGTGCTCATGGAGGAGGGCGGCGAGCCTGCGGGTGGCCGCTGGAACTACGACCATGAAAACCGCAAGCCCTGGCCCGGCACGCCGGCTGCACCGGCCGATGCGCGGCCCACGCACGACCACGGCGCGCTGTGGTCATCGATCGAGGCAGCGGGTGTGAAGAGCTTCGGCGATCCGCAGGCGCGGGAGCTGCGCTGGCCGCTCAACCGTGGCGAGGCCCTGGCCGCGCTGGAGCATTTCATCCAGCATGCGCTGCCGCACTTCGGTGACTACGAAGACGCCATGAGCACGCAGAGCCCGCGCCTTTTCCATTCGCTGTTGTCGTTCGCGCTCAACACCAAGATGCTGAGGCCGCACGAGGTGGTGCAGGAGGCCGAAGCCGCCTGGCGCGCCGGTCACGCGCCGCTGGCGGCGGTGGAAGGCTTCGTGCGCCAGATCCTCGGTTGGCGCGAGTACGTGCGCGGCATCTACTGGTGCCACATGCCGGGCTACGAGCAGCGCAACGCCCTGGCCCACACCACGCCGCTGCCGCGATGGTTCTGGGACGGCGACACGCGCATGAACTGCCTGCGCCACGCGGTGGGCCAGTCGCTGCAGACCGCCCACGGCCACCACATCCAGCGCCTCATGGTGATCGGCAACTTCGCGCTGCTGGCCGGGCTGGAGCCGCATGCCGTGCACCTCTGGTATCTGGGTGTCTACATCGACGCCTTCGAGTGGGTCGAGGCGCCGAACACGGTGGGGATGAGCCAGTTCGCCGACGGCGGCCTCATCGCCACCAAGCCATATGTCAGTAGCGCCGCCTACATCGCTCGCATGAGCGATTACTGCCGCGGATGCCATTACGACCACCGCGCGAAAACGGGTGCGCGCGCCTGCCCGTTCAATGCCCTGTACTGGGATTTCTTCGCCCGCCACGAAACACGGCTCTCAAAGAACGCGCGCCTGGTCATGCCGTACCGGCAACTGGAGAAGATGAAGGGGCCGGTGCTCGATGCGGTGCGCGAGCGGGCGGCCGGCCTGCGGGCCGGGCTGGACGACCTGTAGCGCACGGCAAATGAAAAGGGCCGCTTGCGGCGGCCCTTTGAGGGTGGTGCACGCCCGTGTGGCGTGCCGGCGATCAGCCGCCCTTGCTGGGGCGCTTGCCGGGATTCTTCTTGCTGCGGGTGTGCGAGCCGCGTTCCAGGCTGGTGCGCTGACCCTTGCCTTCGGTGAAGGGGTTGCCGCCCAGGTTGACGCCGGGGCGGGGGGTGGCCTTGCGGTCCGCTTCGGTGACGATCTTGTTACCCATCTGGAATGTCCGGTTCAGTAAAAAAGTTGCAGCATTTTAAGCCATATGCGGGCGCAGGCCCGTTCAACGCCCGATCGGTGTGGTGTCCAGCCACCAGAGCACGCCGGCCAGCAAGGCGCCGTGCCCGATCACGCTGGCCACGTAACCCTGCTGGAACGAGCCTTTGGACGACTTGTGCCGCAGCACCTGCTGCGCCAGCCACGCGGCTGGCCAGCCCCCGGCCAGGCTCCAGGCGTGCAAGGTGTTTTCGGGTGTGCGCCACTGGCGCGTATGCGCCGCGTGCTTGTCGTGCCAGTACGCCATGAAGGTGCCCAGGTTGACCCCCGGTAGCGCGATCAACACCCAGGCCGGCAGGCGGCGCGTCCACAGTCCCCAGCCGATGGCGGCGGCGTAGGCCAGCACGAGCAGCAGCATCGTGCCCGCGTGGCGCACCGGCGCCAGTTCCTGTGAAGCGGCCGGGCGGCGGCGTGTGCGCTGCGGTGCGGTCGGCGGCGAGGCTGGCCTCGGTCCGATGTGCCGGCAGCCTGCCATGGGTTCGAGCGTGAGCGGCCCGTCGCGACCGGCGCGGCCGGCCGGCCGCGGTGCCATGGGTGGGGGCGCCGAGGCCAGCGGGCGAACGGCCACGGCGCGCGGCCCCTTGCCGCCCATGTGGATTTCCTCGAACGCCACCCGCAGGCCTTCGTGCGGGCGCAGCGCAGGCGTGCCGCGGAAATCGCGCACATGGAAGAACACATCGGCCGGCGATCCTTCGCCGCGGATGAAGCCGAAGCCGCGTTCCTCGTTCCAGCGGATGACCTGTCCGGTGCGATTCATCGCGTCGTCCCGCGCGGCAGCGTGTGCAGGGGCAGGTCGTGCGTAGCGGCCAGAGCGTCGAGCTGGGCGCGGGTGCGCGTGGCCAGGAAGGCGGCGATGGCGGTGTGCACGCGCGGCGAGAGCAGGTCGGCCGGCCCGTTGATCGGCACGCCGGCCACGGCGCAGAGGGCCTGGGCGAAATGCGGCTCCAGCGCCGCGACGGCCACGCGGCCGCCCCGGCACGGATAGACACGGTAGCCCGCGTGCGCGCCGCCGATCGGCGCGTCGGGCGTCGTCAGGCGCCAGTCGCGCGGCCGGGCCAGCCAGGCGGCGGCGCCGGCCAGCGCCACCTCGATGAAAACACCGCGCGCCTCTGTGCTCCCGCTCATCCGGCTGGTCAGCACGGCCTGCAGCACCGCCTCGCCGGCCATGAGCGAGCCGCTCATGTCGGCATAGAGCGTGGCAGGCAGGTCGAGGCCGGTGACGAGGCCGCGCTCGGCCAGATAGGTGAGGTCGTGCCCGGGTACCTCGGCCTGCGCTCCCACGCCGCCGACGATGGCCACCTGACTGAGCGCCGGGAAATCGCGGCGCAGCCGTCTCCTGCCCAGTCCCAGGCGCTGCAGGGCCGAAGGGCGGAACGAGGTGAGCAGCACATCGGCGCGGGCCAGCTCGCGCGACAGACAGGCCTGACCGGCGTCTGTCTTGAGATCGGCCCTCGCCACCTTCACGCCGGCGTGCAGGGCGGCGTAGGCGGTGGGGCTGTAGTGCTGCATCGGATCGCCCGAGGGCGGCTCGAGCTTGGTACAGCTGGCGCCCATGGCCTGGCAGCGCAATAGCGCGGCCGGGCCGGGCAGGTTGAGCGCCAGGCTCAGGATGCGCACGCCGCGCAGCGGGCGCAGGGAGGCTCGGGAAGCGGACATGGACGGATTCTGCCGCTGCCCGCGCGCGAGGCGCCGCTCAGAGCTCCAGCGGCAATCCCACGTAGTTTTCCGCCAACGCCGTGGACATGGCCTTGGAGTGAACCAGGTAGTCGAGTTCGGCGTCCTGCACCTTCTGGCCGAAGCCCTCGGTGTCGGGGAAGCGGTGCATCAGCGTGGTGAGCCACCACGAGAAGCGCTCGGCCTTCCAGACGCGGCGCAGGCAGCGTTCCGAATAGGTGTCGATGCCCGCTTCGCTCTTCTCGCCGTAGTACTCCACCAGCGCGCTGGAGAGGTATTTCACGTCGCTGGCGGCCAGGTTCAGGCCCTTGGCACCCGTGGGCGGCACGATGTGCGATGCGTCGCCCGCGAGGAACAGGCGCCCGAAGCGCATCGGCTCGGCCACGAAGCTGCGCAGCGGGGCGATGCTCTTTTCGATGGAAGGGCCGGTAACGATGCGCGAGGCCAGCTCGGGATCCAGGCGCAGGCGCAGCTCGTCCCAGAAGCGCTCGTCGCTCCATTCCTCGACCTTGTCGGTCAGCGGTACCTGCACGTAGTAACGGCTGCGCGTGAGGCTGCGCATCGAGCACAGCGAGAAGCCGCGCTCGCTGTTGCCGTAGACGATGGCATGCGGCGACACCGGCGGCGTATCCGACAGCACGCCCAGCCAGCCGAACGGATAGACCTTTTCGTACTCGCGGATCGCTCCCTTGGGCACGCTCTGGCGGCTGATGCCATGGAAGCCGTCGCAGCCGGCGATGAAGTCGCATTCGATCTCGTGCGTCTGGCCGTCCTTCTCGTAGCGCACGCGCGGCGTCTTGCCGTCGAAATCGTGCAGGCTCACATTGGCAGCTTCGTACACCGTGGGCAGGCCGGCGGCGGTGCGGGCATCCATCAGGTCGCGCGTCATCTCGGTCTGGCCGTAGGCCGTCACGACCTTGCCATCTGTGAGCTGGTCCACCAGGATCGGGTGTCGCGTGCGGTTGAACACCAGTTCGATGGAGTGGTGGACGGTGCCTTCGGCATGCAGGCGGTCGGCCACGCCGGCTTCTTCCAGCAGGTCGACGGTCACCTGCTCCAGGATGCCGGCGCGGATGCGGCCCAGCACGTAGTCGCCGGTCTGGCGCTCGAGGATGATGTTGTCGATGCCGGCCTTGTGGAGCAACTGGCCGAGCAGCAGGCCCGAAGGGCCCGCGCCGATGATGGCGACCTGGGTGCGCATGGGATTCGTCTCCGGAAGGGATGGGTTCGCAGGGATGTCGCCAGCTTAGGGATTGACGCCGGTCATGCACAGGGCGCGGCGCCGGCTTTGTGCGATCATCGCAAGCCGTGCGCGATCATCGCGCAAACCTGCCGCCCACCGGACGCCCCATGCCCCTGCCGCCCATCGCCAAACCCGATTTCATCGAAGGCATGGCCAAGGGCATGGCCGTGCTGGAGAGCTTCGACACCGAGCGCCAGCGGCTCAACGCCACGCTGGCCGCCCAGCGCGCCGGCATCACGCGCGCCGCCGCGCGCCGCCACCTGCTCACGCTGGCGCACCTGGGCTACCTGGAAAGCGATGGCAGCTGGTTCTGGCTGTCGCCGAAGGTGCTGCGCTTCTCGGGCAGCTACCTCGCATCGGCGCGGCTGCCTCGCGTGGTGCAGCCCACACTCAACCGGCTGGCGGCCGAAGCGCACGAACCCTTCTCTGTGGTGGTGCTCGATGGCGATGAGTGCGTGATCGTGGCACGCAGCGGTTCGGCGCGGCCACAGATGCTGGCCTACGGCCTGCATCTGGGCGCACGGCTGCCGGCGCACGCCACCTCCACTGGCCGCGTGCTGCTGGCCGGCCTGCCGCGCGCCGAGTTCACGCGCTGGATGCGCGGACGCACGCTGCGCCGCCTCACGGCCCACACGCTGACCGAGACGGCGGCCTTTCGCGCAGCCGTGGCGCAGGTACGCGCCGACGACTACAGCGCCGCACGCGAGGAGCACGAGCTGGGGGTTCAGGCCGTCGCCGTGCCCTTGCGCAACATGCAGGGCATCACCGTGGCCGCGCTCAACGTCGTGGTGGCGCCGCACAAGCGCACGCTGCAGGAATCGGTGCGCGACCTGCTGCCATTGCTGCAGGACGCGGCACGCGAGTTGCGCGCGCTGCTCTGACGACACCTGTTCTCCGGAAAGTCGGCGCTGTCCGACACGGGTGCGCGTACTGGCCTCACGCCCGCATGCGCGCATGGGTGGAAATATCGCCGGGTCGTCCACTTTTTCACACCCGGGAAGCCTGCATGCCCATCAAGAAATCCTTCCGTCCCGCCATCCTGGTTGCCGCGGCGACGCTCTGTGCCACCGGCGCCGCCTGGGCGCAGCCCAGCCGCGAAGGCAATCTGGACGAAAGCCTCTGGCTGCAACTGGGCGCCTTCCGACCCAACATCGATTCGACCATCCGCGCCAACAGCCCCGGCGGTGCCATCGGCACCACCATCAGTGGCGAGGACGATCTGGGCCTGGCCGACAACAGCAACGTCGGCTCGCTGCTGCTGGGCGCGCGCCTGGGCGAGCGCTGGCGCATGGAGTTCGAGTATTTCAAGCTTGACCGCAGCACCAGCCGCAGCATCGCCCGCACCATCGACTTCGGCGATGCGTCGTACCCGGTGTCGGCTTCGCTGGGCAGCCAGTTCGAATCCGAGGTGTATCGCCTCTCGGCCGGCTACTCTGTCATCCGCACGCCCAACGCAGAGTTCGGCGTGGTGGGCGGCCTGCACCACACCAACTTCAAATTCGTCGTGGAAGGCGCCGGCACCATCGGTGGCGTGGGCACGGCTTCGGCGCGCGAAGAGCGCAACGAGAACCTCACGCTGCCCACCATCGGCCTCTATCACACGTGGGCGTTCTCGCCGCGCTGGATCCTGGGCAGCCGGGCCGACTACTTCTCGCTCAACCACGACGACAAGAAGGGCACGCTGCTCAACGCGCAGGTGAACCTGCTCTACCGCTTCACGCCCAATGTGGCGCTGGGCGTGGGTTACCGCCTCAACGACTACAAGCTGCAGACCACCGGCGGTGGCGCGAGCAGCTGGGATGGCGAGGTGCGCTACAAGTTCCGCGGCCCGCAGGTGTTGCTGAACGTGGGGTTCTGACCGGCTGATCCGCACACACGGCCTGCCGCACGGCAGGCCGTTCGCGCTTTCAGCGCTGGCGGTTTACACGCCCAGGTGGCGGGTGAGCAGTTCGGGCTCGGCCTGCAGCTGTGCGCTGCTGCCTTCGAACACCACCTCGCCCTTGACCAGCACGACGTTGCGGTCGGTCACCTGGGTCACGTGGCGCCAGTTCTTGTCCACGATGACGCTGCTGATGCCCGACTGGCGGATCAGGCCGCAGATGCGCCAGATCTCGCGGGCGATCAGCGGCGCCAGGCCTTCGGTGGCTTCGTCCAGGATCAGCACGTCGGGGTTGGTCATCAAGGCGCGGCCGATGGTCAGCATCTGTTGCTCGCCGCCCGAGAGCTGCTGGCCCCCATGCTGCAGGCGCTCGGCCAGGCGCGGGAAGGTGTCGAGCACGCGCTCGTACGTCC
>JAGOCV010000179.1 GCA_017998575.1 Burkholderiaceae bacterium | reverse complement strand
GGCCAAGGAACTGCGCCGCGTCGTCGAGCCGATGATCACGCTCGGCAAGGAACCCACGCTTGCCAACAAGCGCCTCGCCTTCGATCGCCTGCGCAATCGCGACAATGTCGTGAAGCTGTTCGGCGAACTCGGCCCGCGCTACAAGGCTCGTCCGGGCGGCTACACCCGCATCCTGAAGATGGGCTTCCGCGTCGGTGACAACGCACCGATGGCTCTGGTCGAGCTCGTGGATCGTCCTGAAATCGACGACACGCAAGCCGAGCAAAGCGCTGCAGAATAAGCTATAATTTACGACTCGACGCGCGATGGAGCAGCCTGGTAGCTCGTTGGGCTCATAACCCAAAGGTCGCAAGTTCAAATCTTGCTCGCGCAACCAACAAGAAGCCAAAAGCTTCTAAAAAAGCCCGCCACATGGCGGGCTTTTTTGTGTCCGCAAGATTGTTGCCCGACGGGGGTGAGATCTGTGGTGCAGTCTGGTGATCCGCCCCGATTCGGTCCGATCGGTTGACGCGCCCCTTGCAACCCACAAAAATCGGGCGCCATGCAAGCTCTGATTCCCGAGGTCGGGGCCCGTCTTGCGGCCCTGCCCATTCCCATCCGCGTCACTCTGCCCGACGGGCGAGACATCGGAGCGGCGGCACAGGCCAAAGTCCACCTGCGGTTCCTGCATTGGTCAGGACTCGCCAGGTTGGCCTCGGGCCAGATCGGTGCAGTAGGCGAGGACTACGTCGAAGGTGGACTCGAGATCGACGCGACGATGCGCGATCTGATGGCGGCGGCCACCGCGCTGCTGCCGGGTAGCCCCGTCCAGAGCAATACACGCTGGTGGACCCGGGCCCTGCATCGCGCCAAGTCGCTCGCATCACACACGCGCGAGAGGGATGCCGAGCAGATCCAGTACCACTACGACGTGTCGGACGCGTTCTATGCGCTATGGCTCGACCCGCGACGCGTTTACTCGTGCGCCTATTACCGCGAAGCCGGCCTACCTCTCGCGCAGGCTCAGGAAGCCAAGCTCGACCACATCTGCCGCAAGCTGCGGCTGCAGCCGGGCGAGCGCTTCCTGGACATCGGCTCGGGTTGGGGCGCGTTGCTGCTCTGGGCGGCCGAGCATTACGGCGTCGATGCGACGGGCATCACGCTCTCGCGCAACCAGCATGCGTACGTCCAGCGACTGATCGACGAGCGTGGCCTGTCGGGTCGCGTGCGGGTGGAACTGCGTGACTACCGCGACCTGCCACCGAATCAGCCGTTCGACAAGGTGTCGTCGGTCGGTATGTTCGAACACGTGGGCCAGGCCAACATGACGGCGTACTTCCGGCAGGTGCTCCAGCTCGTGCGGCCGGGGGGGCTCGTGCTCAACCACGGCATCACGGCCGGCGGCCTCGACAACACGCAGCTTGGCGCGGGCATGGGGGAGTTCATCGAGAAGTACATCTTTCCCGGCGGGGAACTGCTTCACATCAGCCCGGTACTGAACCATCTTGCCCATGCGGGGCTGGAGATGGTCGACGTAGAAAACCTGCGTCCGCACTATGCGAAGACGCTGTGGGCGTGGTCGGATGCACTGGAGTCGCAACTCGGCGAGGCACAACGCATCCTGGCTGCGGGCGGCGACGAGCGCCGTGCACGGCGCGTGCTGCGCGCCTATCGCCTCTACCTCGCGGGCAGTGCCATGAGCTTCGAGCAGGGCTGGATCTCGCTGCACCAGATCCTGGCGACACGGCCCGACGGAGACGTGACAGGCGGAAACATCCGCGGCGCGCAATCCGTCTATCCTTTCAGCCGTTCCTACATGTACCGCTGATCATCCGGGTTCAGCACGCACACCATGCTCTACAAGTTCAAGTCCCGCGCCGCCAGCGACCTCATCATGCTCGAGCCCCACGGCCGGCAGGTACTGAAGATCATCGGCAAGGAGCCCGGCGCCAGCGGCATCATCCTGCCAGAGCAGGTGCCGGCGGCGGTGCAGGCGCTCGAACGGGCCGTCGCTGACGACGAAGCCCGGCGACAGGAAGCCAAGGATGCGCAAGACGTCAACGACGACGACGCCCGCAGCGCAGGTGCGGCCGTCAGCCTGCGCCAGCGCATCGCGCCTTTCGCAGACATGCTGCGCCGCTCCGCCGCCGAAGGGCGCGAGGTGACCTGGGGCGTGTGAACCAGCCCGCCAGGCGCATCAGCCTGCAGGACGAGCCCGCACAAGGAAAAAAGGCCTCTGCACTGCAGAGGCCTTTTTCGCGTTGCCCGCCGCCGTCGGCGGTGGGCACTCGATGCGGCCCGATCAGTCGGCGTAGACGCCGGCTGCCTTGATCACCGGGCCGAAACGGGCCACTTCGGCCTGCACGAACTTCTTGTGCTCGGCGGGTTCGACGCGGCTGTCGTTCACCACGACGGCGCCCAGGCCTTCCTGCTTCTTGATGAATTCGGGATCCTTCAGGGCGACCTTCAGCGCATCGTTGATCTTCTTGAGCACCGGGGCCGGCGTGCCCTTCGGGGCGTAGATGCCGTGCCAGATGGTGACCTGGAAGTTCTTGAGGCCAGATTCGTCCATTGTGGGCAGATCCTTCAGCGCAGGCGTATTCAGACGCTTCAGCGTGGTCACGGCATACGGAATGACCTTCTTGCCTTCGATCTGCGCCGTGGTGTTGGTGGTCTGGTCGCACAGCAGGTCGATCTGACCGCCGATCAGGTCGGCGATGGCCGGCGCCGTGCCCTTGTACGGCACGGTGGTCATTTCGGTCTTGAGTTCGCTCTGGAACAGCAGGCCGCACAGGTGCGAGGCCGAGCCGATGCCGGCATTGCCCAGGTTCACCTTGCCGGCGTTCTTGCCGATCCAGCTGCGCAATTCGGCAAAGTTCTTGGCTTCGAGCTGCGGCTTGCCGATCAGCGTCATCGGCACGTCGTTGATCATGCCCAGGTATTCGAAGTCGGTCTCGTAGTTGTACGAGAGCTTGCGGTACAGCACCGGTGTCGTGGCCATGCCGACGTGCGTGACCAGCAGCGTGTAGCCGTCAGGGGTGGCGCGTGCCACCTTGGCGTTGCCGATCGTGCTGCCGGCGCCGGCCGCGTTGTCGATCACGATCGAGACGCCGCCCAGCGGCTTGCGCATGGCTTCGGCCAGGTCGCGGGCCACGCGGTCGGTCGGGCCGCCAGCGGCGAAGGGCACCACGATGGTGATGGCCTTGTCCTTGTTCGGAAAATCCTGCGCTTGCACGCCCAGAGTGAAAGAGCTGGCCAAAGCCAGGGCGGAGACAGCAAAAAGTTTGTTCATGGCGGATCACTCCGAGAGAGAAAACGAAGCGGGATGGTAGAGCCGCCCGGATAAGGGCGAATCCCGGAATACCCTAGAAACTCCCAATGAACAGCGCCTTTCTGGCGCCATTTGCGCCAGATCAGGGCACAAATAGTCGCCGCCGAAAGCTTCATGCAAGCTTCGCGGATCCCGGGCCTAGCGGTAGTCGCGTGCGTCCTCGATCACCCGGCCGTCATTGGGCAGCGATCCCGGTGGCACCAGCTCGACCTCGCCGCGCAGCTTGGTGACCTCGCGCACGGCATCGCCGATGCGCGTGGCCAGGCCCTCTTGAGGACTGGTGGATTCGACCTTTAGCGTCATGCGGTCGTCGGCCATGGCGCCGCTGACCACCAGCCTCGCCCGCAGAACCTCCGGAAACCGCCGCGCGATTGCGGCCACCTGGCCCGGGTGCACGAACATGCCGCGGATCTTGGTGGTCTGGTCGGCACGGCCCAGCCAGCCACGGATGCGCGGCGCCGTGCGACCGGTAGGGCAGGCGCCGGGCAGGATGGCCGACAGGTCGCCGGTGCCGAAGCGCACCAGCGGATAGTCGGGATTGAAGGTGGTCACGACCACTTCGCCCACCTCGCCATCGGGCACCGGGTCGCCGGTGCCCGGGCGCACGATCTCGACAACGATCTGCTCATCGAGCACCAGACCCTCGCGCGCTTCGGTCTCGTAGGCGATGAGGCCCAGGTCGGCCGTGGCATAGCACTGGTAGCCAGCGATACCGCGGTCGGCCAGCCAGTCGCGCAGCGAGGGAGGAAAGGCCTCGCCCGACACCAGCGCGCGCCTGAGCGAGGGCAGTGGCGTGCCCAGCTCCGCCGCCTTCTCCAGGATGATGCGCAGGAAGCTCGGCGTGCCCACGTAGCCGTCGGGCCGCAGGTCGGCGATGGCCTGCACCTGCTGCTCGGTCTGGCCCGTGCCGCCCGCGAACACCGTGCAGCCCAGCGCATGCGCGCCGCTCTCCATCATCGAGCCGGCCGGCACGAAGTGGTACGAGAAACAGTTGTGCAACAAGTCGCCGCGGCGCATGCCGGCGGCGTACAGCGCGCGTGCCACGCGCCAGTAGTCGCGCGCTGTGCCTTCGGGTTCGTAGATCGGCCCGGGGCTCGCGAACAGGCGCGGCATGTCCGGGCCGACGGCGATGGCCGAGAAACCGCCGAAGCGCTCGCGTGCATCGCCGGCGCGGTGTGCCTGCTGACACTCCAGCAGTTCGTGCTTGCGCGTGACCGGCAGGGTGGCCAGCGCCGCGCGACTGGTGATCCGGGCGGCGTCGATGCCAACGAAGGCTTCGCGGAAGGCATCGGTCGACGCCTGCGCGCGCGCCACCTGCGTCGGCAGCATGGCCATCAGCGCCGCCTCGCGCGCGACCGCCCCGCGCGTCTCGAGCGCGTCGTAGTGAACCGATCCGGGACTGCGGCTCATGCCAGCCACCTCTTGCGGCGCTTGTAGCTCTTCACGTCGCGGAAGCTCTTGCGCTCGGCGCCGCCCACGCCCAGGTAGAACTCCTTGACGTCTTCATTGCTGGCCAGATCAGCCGCCGCCCCATCCATCACCACGCGACCCGATTCCATGATGTAGCCGTAGTCGGCATAGCGCAGGGCCATCGAGGTGTTCTGCTCGGCCAGCAGCACGGTCACCTTCTCGCGCCGGTTCAGGTCCTGCACGATGTTGAACACCTCCTCCACGATCTGCGGCGCCAGGCCCATCGACGGTTCGTCGAGCAGCACGAGACTCGGGTTGGCCATCAGCGCGCGGCCGATGGCGCACATCTGCTGCTCGCCGCCCGAGGTGTAGGCGGCCTGCGAGGTGCGCCGCATCTTCAGACGCGGGAAGTAGGTGTAGACCTTGTCGAGGTTGGCGGCCACCTCGCCCCGGTCCTTGCGTGTCCAGGCGCCGGTCATCAGGTTCTCCTCGATGGTGAGGTGGGCGAAGCAGTGGCGCCCCTCCATGACCTGTACCACGCCCCGGCGCACCAGTTCGGCCGGCGACAGGTTCTCGATGCGCTCGCCGCGCAGCTCGATCCTGCCTTTGGTCACCTGCCCGCGTTCACCGGCCAGCAGGTTGGACACCGCGCGCAGCGTGGTCGTCTTGCCCGCGCCGTTGCCGCCCAGCAGCGCCACGATGCTGCCCTCGGGCACCTGCAGCGACACGCCCTTGAGCACCAGGATCACGTGGTTGTAGATGACCTCGATGCCGTTGACGTCGAGGACGATGTTGCGTGGGTTGTCACTCATGGTGTGTGCCGGACGGAAGAGGTCGTGTGCCGAAGCCCGAAGCCAGGACACCGCGGAACCGGCTTTGCCGGGCCGCTGGTGTCGCCCCCTCGAGCGGGAAGCGCCGCAGGCGCATCGGGGGTGGCTAGCTCTGGCAGTCCTGAGGGGTGCGGCGCGTCAATTTCTTGTCGCCCGCATACTTGTCGGCCCCGGCCTTCACCATCGGCTTGAGGATTTGTTCGTCCGCCTCGTACCAGTCGGAGGAGAAGCCCCACTTCGCACCGTCCCAGGTGTGCACGCGCGTCCAGGTCGAACCCATGTGGTCCTGGCACGAGGTGGACACCGGCCGCATCAGGCCGCCGAAGCCCAGCGCGTCGAGCTTCTTCTGGTCGAGCGCCAGATTCTCCAGGCCCCAGCGCACCTGCTCGCCGGTCATGACCTTGCCCTTGCCGAAGCGCTCCTGAGCGCGCTTGACGGCCTCAATGGTCAGCATCTGGATGATCACGCCGCGCACGTACAGCACGCTGCCCACCTCGTCCTTCGGGCCCGTGCCCTGGCCTTTGCCGTGCACGTCCTTCAGGATGTCCTGGATCACCTTCGAATCCTGCCCGTAGCCGTTGAGCGCCAGCGCGTTGTAGCCCTTGGCCTGCGCACCCACGTCCTTCACGTCGGGCTCGGCGCCCGACCACCACACGCCGTACATCTTCTCGCGCGGGTAGCCGGTGGCGATGGCTTCCTTGAGCGCGGTGGAGTTCATCACGCCCCAGCCCCACAGCAGCACGAAGTCGGGCCGCTGCTGACGCACCTGCAGCCAGGCCGACTTCTGCTCGACGCCCGGCGCGGTGACTGGAATCAGCGAGAGATCGAAGCCGGCCATCTTCGAGCGTTCCTGCAGCAGCGGGATCGGCTCCTTGCCGAACGGCGAGTCGTGATAGACGAGGGCGATCTTCTTGCCCTTGAGCTTGTCCATCCCGCCTTCCTTCTTCGCGATGTGCTGGATCAGGATGTCGGCCGCCGTCCAGTAGCTGCCCATGAGCGGGAAATTCCACTTGAACACGCCGCCGTCCTGCGATGCGGCCAGGCCATAGCCCAGCGTGATCAGCGGCACCTTGTCGGCCGGCACCTTGTCGGTCAATGCGAAGGTGATGCCGGTGGCCTGCGGGTCGAACACCGTCACGCCCGGACGGCCCTTGAGGCGCTCATAGCATTCGACGCCCTTGTCGGTGGCGTAGCCGGTCTCGCATTCCTCGTAGGCGATCTTCACGCCGTTGATGCCGCCGCGCGCATTGACCAGCTTGATGTAGTCCTGCTTGCCGTTGGCCCACGGCGTGCCGTTGGGCGCGTAGGGGCCGGTGCGGTAGACCAGCAGCGGGAAGAACTGCTCCTTCGCCTGGGCCTGCGCCATCTGCGGCAGGACGGCGGCCGCGGCCAGCAGGGCCGTGGCCAGGTACTTCAACTGCTTCTTCATGCTTGTCTCCTTGGGTTTGTTTGAGGGCACACGAAAACGCGGGAAAGGGATCAATGGGGGAAGGGCCACAGGCGCAGCTTCTGCTTGCCCGTGCTCCAGAGCTTGGCCAGACCGTGCGGCTCGACGATCAGGAAGAACACGATCAGCGCGCCGAAGATCATGTAGGTGAGGTGCGAGGCCAGCGCCGTGGAGATCGGAATGCCGAACCAGTAAGGGATCTGATCGAGCACCAGCGGCAGGATGACGATGAAGGCGGCGCCGAAGAACGCGCCCATGATCGAGCCCAGCCCGCCGATGATCACCATGAACAGCAGCTGGAACGAGCGGTCGATGTTGAACGCCGCTGGCTCCCACGCGCCCAGGTGGATGAAGCCCCAAAGCGCGCCGGCCACGCCGACGATGAACGAGCTCACCGCGAACGCCGTGAGCTTGGCATACACCGGCCGGATGCCGATCACCGCCGCCGCCACGTCCATGTCGCGCATGGCCATCCATTCGCGGCCGATGGCGCTGCGCACCAGGTTCTTGGCCAGGAGCGCGAACACGCAAACGAAAGCCAGGCACAGCAGGTACTTGGCCGCCGGCGACTCGATCGGCAGTCCCGCCACCTGCAGGTGCGACACGCTCACCGAGCCCGAGCTGCTGTTGTTGGTGAACCAGTTGATGCGCAGGAACGCCCAGTCGGTGAAGAACTGCGCGGCCAGCGTGGCCACGGCCAGGTACAGGCCCTTGATGCGCAGCGACGGCACGCCGAACACGATGCCCACCAGCATCGCCATGAAGCCGCCCAGCAGGATCGCCAGCACGAGCGGCATGCTCTCGATGCGCACCGTGAAGTTGTACGCCGCGTAGGCCCCCACGGCCATGAACGCGCCCGTGCCCAGCGAGATCTGCCCGCAGTAACCCACCAGGATGTTGAGCCCCAGCGCGGCCAGCGACAGGATCAGGAAGGGCACGAAGATGGCCCGCATCAGGTAGTCCGAGGCGAACAGCGGAACGCCGATGAACGCCACCGCCAGCAGCATGATGAGCGCGATGCGGTCCTGCAGGATCGGGA
>JAGOCV010000178.1 GCA_017998575.1 Burkholderiaceae bacterium | reverse complement strand
ACCTTCCGCAAGGAAGGCCTGGGCAAGGACGTGACCGACAAGTTCCTCTCGGGCCTGCCGGGCATCCAAAAGGAAGGCTGTGACGGCCTGATCACCAGTTGCCGCTGGGTGGTGCACCGCATGCCCGAGCACACGCGCACCGTGTGCCTGGAGTTTTTCGGCAACGCGAAGGATGCGGTGCCCAGCATCGTCGAGATCAAGGACTTCATGTTCGCGCTGCAAAAGCGCGCAGAAGGCGGCGCCGAGCCGCTGGTGCTGCTGGCCGGCCTCGAACACCTGGACGACCGCTACCTGCGTGCCGTGGGCTACGCCACCAAGAGCAAGAAGCACGGTGGCCTGCCCAAGATGGTGCTGATCGGCGACATCGCGGGCGACGACGCCGACGCCGTGGCGCGGGCCACCTCCGAAGTGGTGCGCATCGCCAACTCGCGTTCGGGCGAAGGCTTCATCGCCATCAGCGCCGAGGCGCGCAAGAAGTTCTGGCTCGACCGCAAGCGCACGGCCGCCATCAGCCGCCACACCAACGCCTTCAAGATCAACGAGGACGTGGTGATCCCGCTGCCGCGCATGGCCGAGTACACCGACGGCATCGAGCGCATCAACATCGAACTGAGCCTGCGCAACAAGCTGCAGCTGGTCGACGCGCTCGAAGCCTTCTTCGCCCGGGGCAACCTGCCGCTGGGCAAGACCGACGATGCCAACGACATCCCCTCGGCGGAGCTGATGGAAGACCGCGTGCAGCAGGCCATCGCCCAGCTGCACGAAGTGCGCGCGCTCTGGCAGGACTGGCTGGCGCGCGTCGATGAACTGTTCCCGCAACTGCAGGACCACACGCTGCGCGCGAGCTGGAAGACGCAGATCCGCACGCCGCTGGCCGGCCTGTTCGCGGGCGAGGCATTCAAGCCCATCCTGCAGGAAGTCAGTTCCATCCACCAGCGCGTGCTGAAAGGCCGCGTCTGGGTGGCCCTGCACATGCATGCGGGCGATGGCAACGTGCACACCAACATCCCCGTCAACAGCGACAACTACGAGATGCTGCAGACGGCGCACGAAGCCGTGGCGCGCATCATGCAGCTCGCGCGCAGCCTCGATGGCGTGATTTCGGGCGAGCACGGCATCGGCATCACGAAGCTCGAATTCCTGTCGGACGCAGAACTGGCGCCGTTCGCCGACTACAAGGCCCGCATCGACCCCGAAGGTCGCTTCAACAAGGGCAAGCTGCTGCGCGAGGGCGGCGTGGCGCCGGGCACGCTCTATGCCGACCTCACCAACGCCTACACGCCCAGCTTCGGACTCATGGGCCACGAGTCGCTCATCATGCAGCAGAGCGACATCGGCGCCATCGCCGATTCGGTGAAAGACTGCCTGCGCTGCGGCAAGTGCAAGCCGGTCTGCGCCACGCACGTGCCGCGTGCCAACCTGCTCTACAGCCCGCGCAACAAGATCCTGGCGACCTCGCTGCTGGTGGAGGCCTTCCTCTACGAAGAGCAGACGCGCCGCGGCGTGTCGATCAAGCATTGGGAAGAGTTCGAGGACGTGGCCGACCACTGCACGGTGTGCCACAAGTGCCTGACGCCCTGCCCGGTGAAGATCGACTTCGGCGACGTGTCCATGAACATGCGCAACCTCCTGCGCAAGATGGGCAAGAAGAGCTTCCGGCCGGGCAACAAGGCCGCGATGCTGTTTCTCAACGCCACCAGTCCGCAGACCATCAAGCTCATGCGCACGGCCATGGTCGACGTCGGCTTCAAGGTGCAACGCTTCGCCAACGACATGCTGCGCGTGGCCGCCCGCCACCAGACGGCCAGGCCACCCGCCACGGTCGGCACCGCGCCGATCCGCGAGCAGGTGATCCACTTCGTCAACAAGAAGATGCCCGCCGGGCTGCCCAAGCGCACGGCGCGCGCGCTCCTCGACATCGAGGACAAGGACTACGTTCCGATCATCCGCGACCCGAAGGCGACCACGCCCGAGACCGAGGCGGTGTTCTACTTCCCGGGCTGCGGCTCGGAGCGGCTGTTCTCGCAGGTGGGCCTGGCCACGCAGGCCATGCTCTGGCATGCGGGAGTGCAGACCGTGCTGCCGCCGGGCTACCTGTGCTGCGGCTACCCGCAGCGCGGCGCCGGCCAGTTCGACAAGGCCGAGAAGACCATCACCGACAACCGCGTGCTGTTCCACCGCGTGGCCAACACGCTCAACTACCTGGACATCAAGACCGTGGTGGTGAGCTGCGGCACCTGCTACGACCAGCTGCAGGGCTACCAGTTCGACAAGATCTTCCCCGGCAGCCGGATCATCGACATCCACGAGTACCTGCTCGAGAAGGGCATCACGCTGGAGGCGAAAGAGGCCTACCTCTATCACGACCCCTGCCACACGCCCATGAAGCAGCAGGACCCGATGAAGACGGTCAAGGCGCTGGTCGGCCCTGATGTGCTCAAGTCGGAGCGTTGCTGCGGTGAGTCGGGCACGCTGGGCGTGACGCGGCCGGACGTGTCGACGCAGGTGCGCTTCCGCAAGGAAGAAGAACTGAAGAAGGGCGCCGCCGCCCTGGCGGAGATCGCGCCCCGTGCCGCGGGCCAGCCCACCAAGATCCTCACCAGCTGCCCCAGCTGCCTGCAGGGCCTCTCGCGCTACGGCAACGACATCGACAACGGCCTGCTCGAGGCCGACTACATCGTGGTCGAGATGGCGCGCCACATCCTGGGCGAAGACTGGATGGGCCGCTACGTGGCTGACGCCAACGCAGGTGGCATCGAGCGGGTGCTGGTCTGATGGCCGGCTCCGCCTGTCCGCTCTGCGAAGGTCCGGGCGGCGTACTGCTGGCGCGGGGTTCGCAGCTGCGTGTGATCCGGGCGGCAGAGGAGGGCTTCCCGGCGTTCTACCGTGTTGTCTGGCAGGCGCACGTGGCGGAGCTGTCGCAACTCTCGCCCGCCGAACGGCAGGCCTGCATGGACGCCGTGGTCTGTGTGGAGCAGGCGTTGCTCGATCACCTGCCCGCCGCGCTGCGTCCGGCCAAGATCAACCTCGCCGCGCTCGGCAACATGGTGCCGCACCTGCACTGGCATGTCATTGCACGCCACGAATGGGACAGCCGTTTTCCCGCAACCCTGTGGGCGCCGGCCGTGCGCACGGCGCCGGCGGAACGACTGGCGGCGCTGCAGTCGGCGCTGCCGGCGGTAGAAGCTGCGATGGTGCGTGCGCTGGCTGCCGCCGGCCTGGCGCAACCCGTGGAGGCGCACTGATGGCCGGCCTCAAGCCCGGGGCCCCCGTGCCGCAGGCGCTCACGCTGCACGGCCGCAGCCGCCGGCTCGAGATCGCGTTCTCTGACGGCGCGCACTTCTTCATCCCGTTCGAGCTGATGCGCGTGTTCTCGCCCTCGGCCGAGGTGCAGGGCCACAGCCCGGGGCAGGAGACGCTGCAGACCGGCAAGCGGGAGGTTGGCATCGACGCCCTGTCGCCGGTGGGCAACTACGCCGTGCAGCCGCGCTTTTCCGACGGCCACGACAGCGGCATCTTCTCGTGGGACCTGCTCTACGAGCTGGGTTCGCGCCAGGCCGAACTGTGGGCCGACTACGAGGCGCGCCTCGCCGCGGCGGGCGCGTCGCGCGATGTCAGCCTGCCGCCGGCATCCGCCGCCCGCGGTTGTTCAGGCCACGGCTGAGCGTGCCAGGGCGGCGCGGCGCTGCACGGCCTTTCATCAAAATGCCCACAAATTCCCGCTGCTGGTGCGGGGTTGTCGAGGGGAGTGCACGCCTTCGGCCCTAGCATCGGACGCATGAGCTCCACCCATTTCGGTTTCGAGACGGTCGACGAGGCCGACAAGGCCCGCCGCGTGCGTGGCGTGTTCGACTCCGTGGCCTCGCGCTATGACGTCATGAACGACCTCATGTCGGGCGGCCTGCACCGCGCCTGGAAGGCGTATTCGGTGCTCGTCTCCGGTGTTCGCGAAGGCTCGCGCGTGCTCGACATCGCGGGCGGCACGGGCGACCTGGCCCTGGCCTTCGCCAGGAAGGCCGGTGCCAGCGGCCAGGTGGTGCACACCGACATCAACGAAGCCATGCTGCGCGAGGGCCGCAACCGCCTGCTCGACGCCGGCGTGGTGTTGCCCACCATGGTGTGCGACGCCGAGAAGCTGCCATTCCCGGACAACCACTTCGACGTCGTGAGCGTGGCGTTCGGCCTGCGCAACATGACCCACAAGGATCGCGCCCTGGCCGAGATGAACCGCGTGCTCAAGCCGCGCGGCAAGCTGCTGGTGCTGGAGTTCTCGCGCGTTGCACGCCCGCTCCAGCGCGCCTACGACTGGTATTCGTTCAACGTGCTGCCCCGGCTGGGGCAGGCCGTGGCCGGCGATGCGGCGAGCTACCGCTATCTGGCCGAGTCGATCCGCATGCATCCCGACCAGGAGACGCTCAAATCCCTGATGAAGGAAGGTGGTTTCGGCCATGTGGACTATCACAACATGACGGGCGGCGTGGTCGCCCTTCATGTTGGAATCAAGTGCTGACGACGCGCCGAGAGCGTCCGACAGCAGCGTTTTCCCGATTGAAGAAGGAGGCCCCATGACCATGAAGTTCCTGACCGCTCTGCTCGTGTGCGTGATCGTGCTCGCATCGACCGAAGCCGAAGCCCGCCGCATGGGCGGTGGCAAGTCGTTCGGCCGCCAGTCGAACAACGTGACGCAGCCGGCCTCGCCGCCTCCCTCGCAATCCGCCGCGCCGGCCCAGCAGAACGCCGCAGCCCGCCAGGCGCCGGCGGCCGCCGCAGCGCCTGCCGCCGCTGCCGCCCGCAAGCCCTGGGGCGCCATGCTCGGCGGCCTCGCGGCCGGCCTGGGCCTGGCCTGGCTGGCCAGCTCGCTTGGCCTGGGCGAAGCCTTCGGCAACATCCTGCTGATCGCGCTTCTGGCTTTCGCCGTCATGGCCGTCATCGGCATGGTGATGCGCTCGCGCCGACCGTCCGGCGCCGGCACGGGTGGCCTGGCCTACCAAGGCGCGGGTGCCGCGGGCAGCGCGCCTACTCAACCGGCATCGCTGCGCCAATACCGCCCCGAAACCGTGGGCAACGACGCCTCGGCCCGCCCGTGGGAACGCAACAGCATGGCGTTCGATGCGTCCAGCTTGCGCGGTGGAGGTGGTGCCGTCGCCATCGGCTCGGCGCTGTCGGGTGCCCAGGGCTGGGGTGTGCCGGCGGACTTCGACACGCAAGGCTTTCTGGGCGCTGCGAAGCGCAATTTCGTGACGCTTCAGGAGGCCTGGGATCGCGCAGACATCGCGACGCTGCGCTCGATGATGACCGACGACATGGTCGACGAGATCCGCGTGCAGCTGTCCGAACGCGAGGCGCACCTCGGTGGACAACCCAACAAGACCGACGTGGTCATGATCGAAGCCCGCCTGCTGGGCATCGAGGACCTGGGCCAGGACTACATGGCCAGCGTGGAGTTCTCCGGGATGATCCGCGAGCAGCCTTCGGCTGGCCCGAGCCCGTTCCGCGAGGTCTGGAACATGACCAAGCCCAAGAGCGGCGGCAGCGGCTGGCTGGTGGCGGGCGTGCAAGCCCTCCAGTGACCCGGGTCCGCTCGGGCGGCGTCCCGTCCGACAGGGTGCTTGGGGAATAATCGGGGGATGGTCACACCATCCCCCTTCGCTTTTCTGGACGATCTCGCCCGCCGCGCCAGCGAATCGCTGCAGCCCCCCGCATGGCTGATCGACGAGCTCCAGCACCGGGCGGTGCTGTTCCTCAACCACGTGCTGGGCCAGGAGGCTCAGGCGCAAGAGCGCCTGGCGCGCCAGCGCGGCAAGGTGGTGCGCATCGAATGGCGTCAGTTCCACATGTTGCTGGCCGCCACGCCGGCCGGCCTGCTCGAGCGCGCGCCGGCCCATGCGGTGGCCGACCTCACCCTGGCTGTCACCGACGAGTCGCCCGCCGCGCTGGCGCGTGCGGCGCTGGCCGGCGAGAAGCCTGCGGTGCGTATCTCGGGTGACGTTCAACTCGCCGCCGAGGTCAACTGGCTGGTCGACAACGTCCGCTGGGACGTCGAGGATGATTTGGCGCGTGTGATCGGCGATGCGCCGGCGCATTCCGTGGCGCAGGCCGCGCGGGGACTGGCCGGCGCCTTGCGCGGCTTCGTCGCGAAGGCCGGACGCGCGACCACGCCGTCGGCCGAAGCGGGCGAGCGTCCGGAATGATCCTCCGCACCATCGCCGCCGGCCCCTCGAAGGTGCTGGCATGAAGCGTTTCGTGCGCGGCGCGTTCATCGTCTGGATCGCCCTGCGCTACGGGCTCGACGAGCTCGTTCTCACCAGCTTCCAGAAACCCTGGATCCGCCTTCTGGCCCGCGTCGTGTCGGTGGGCCGGGACCTGCGCGCGCCACGCGGCCAGCGGCTGCGGGAAGCGCTGGAGCGGCTGGGCCCCATCTTCGTGAAGTTCGGCCAGGTCATGTCGACCCGGCGCGACCTGCTGCCGCCCGACATCGCCGACGAGCTGGCACTGTTGCAGGACCGCGTGCCGCCGTTCGACCCAGGCATCGCGGTTGCCACCATCGAGCGCGCCTTCCGCCGGTCGGTCGGCGACATCTTCGTGCAGTTCGATCATGTGCCGGTGGCCAGCGCCTCCATTGCCCAGGTGCACTTCGCCGTGTTGCGCGACCGCAGCGGCCAGGAGCGCGAGGTGGCCGTCAAGGTGCTGCGGCCCGGCATGCTGCCGGTGATCGAGAACGACCTGGCCCTCATGCGCATGATGGCCGGCTGGGTGGAGCGCCTGTCCGCCGACGGCAAGCGGCTCAAGCCCCAGCGCGTGGTGGCCGAGTTCGACAAATACCTGCACGACGAACTCGACCTGGTGCGCGAGGCATCCAACGCCACGCAGTTGCGCCGCAACATGGCCGACCTCGGCCTGGTGCTGATTCCCGAGATGTACTGGGACTGGTGCCATCCCGAGGTCATCGTCATGCAGCGCATGAAGGGCGTGCCCATCAGCCAGCTGCAGCGGCTGCGCCAGGCGGGCGTCAACATTCCGCAGCTCGCGCGTGACGGCGTCACCATCTTCTTCACCCAGGTGTTCCGCGACGGCTTCTTCCACGCCGACATGCACCCGGGCAACATCCAGGTCAGCATCGAACCCGAGACTTTCGGGCGCTACATCTCGCTCGATTTCGGCATCGTCGGCACGCTGACGGAGTTCGACAAGGAGTACCTGGCGCAGAACTTCACGGCCTTCTTCCGCCGCGACTACAAGCGGGTGGCCGAGCTGCATGTGGAAAGCGGCTGGGTGCCGCGCGATACCCGCGTGGATGAGCTCGAGGCCGCGATCCGCGCCGTCTGCGAGCCCTACTTCGACCGGCCGCTGCGCGAGATTTCGCTGGGCATGGTGCTGCTGCGGCTGTTCCAGACCTCGCGCCGCTTCCACGTCGAGATCCAGCCCCAGCTGGTGCTGCTGCAGAAGACGCTGCTCAACATCGAGGGCCTGGGCCGCCAGCTCGACCCCGAGCTCGACCTCTGGAGCACCGCCAAGCCGTTCCTCGAGAAATGGATGATCGATCAGGTCGGCCCCAAACGCTTCTGGCGCCAGTTCAAGGCTGAGGCGCCGCGCTGGGCCAAGCTGCTGCCCGAGCTGCCGCGCCTGATGCATGCCTACCTGAGCGAGCGGCCCGCCGAGTACCGGCGCGATCTCGATGTGTTGATTGCCGAGCAGCGCCGCACCAACCGCCTGCTGGCCGCGCTGGGCTACGTTGGCATGGGATTTGTATTGGGTCTGGTGGTGATGCTTGTCTTCACCCGCGTACGGTTTTTCTGACCGCGGGCGCGGAGGGCCGGGGATAATCCGGGCCGCCCCGATGTTCCCCCTGAAGAAAGGATGCTCATGAAACTGACTTCGACGCATCTCGCGCGCCATCTGGCCGCGATGGCCGTGGCCGTCATGACGATGGCTGGCGTTACCGCCGCGCATGCCCAGGAGGAGAAAGTCCTCAACATCTACAACTGGGGCGACTACATCGCCGAGGACACGATCCGCAATTTCGAGAAGGAAACCGGCATCAAGGTCCGCTACGACC
>JAGOCV010000177.1 GCA_017998575.1 Burkholderiaceae bacterium | reverse complement strand
CGCCTGGGCCGCACCGAAGCCCTGCACAGCCACGCCACGCTGCTGGCGCTGTGGTTCCTGCAACGCGAGGCGGCCGCGCGCGCCACGCTGCGATCACAGGCGCTGCGCGACACGCTGGTGCAGCGCTACCGGCAACTGGTCGAACAGCACTTCCGTGAACAGCGTCCCGTGAGCTTCTATGCCGATGCGCTCGACGTCACACCGGATCACCTCAGCCGCATCTGCCGCGCGATGACCGGACGCGGCGCCATCGACCTGCTGCACCAGCGGCTCGAACTCGAAGCCCGCCGCCTGCTGGCCTACACACCCGCGCCCGTGGCGCAGGTGGCGCACGAGCTGGGCTTCGACGATCCGGCTTACTTCAGCCGGTTCTTCGCCAAGGTGGCGGGGCAGTCGCCGACGGCGTACCGCTCTGCCGTGGCGCAGGGAACGGGTGTGATGCCGGCGCAGGCGAAGCAGCCGGCCTAGCCGTGGCAGCGGCTTCGTCGGCGGGGCCGGGGAAATCGTCCACCTGGATCACGCGGTCCACTGCGCGCAGGTAGGCCCGGGCCAGTTCGGGCCGCGAACTCTCGGCCGCGGCCTGCGTGATCGAGCGCGTGCGCGACACCGTCTTGCCCAGCGCCTCGGCTTCCTCGGGGCCCAGCTCCTGTGCCAGGCGCAGCGCCTCGGCCAGATCGGCCAGGCCACCGGACGCGGGCTGCATCAGGTCGGGGCACAGGCTGCGCGCCAGCGACGGCTGCGTGCGCAGCAGCTTCGCGAGTTCGAGCCGTTGCACGTCCGGCAGCGGCGCGAGGTGGCGTGTGCGGCTGAGGATCACGCGGCCGATGAAGCGCCGCCCACCCGTCGGCAGGTTGGCGTACAGGTCGCGCAGCACTTCTTCGGCCGCGTCGAGCTGCGCGCGCATCGCCGCGCGCGCGAAGGGCAGCATGTCGGGCTGTGCGTCGAACACGTAGCGCCACAGGCAGCTGCTGGCCAGGTAGAGATGCGCCAGCGCGTCGCCCAGGCGCGCCGACAGCAGCTCCATGCGCTTGAGCTTGCCGCCCAGCAGGCCCATCGCCAGGTCGCAGGTCAACGCGTACTTGGCCGACAGCCGCGCCAGCATGCGCGCCTCGTGCGCCAGTGCATCGGGTGGTGTGCCCACCAGCGGCGCGCCGAACAGGCTGCGCCACAGGTTGCGGCCCACGTGCCCGGCGTGGCCCAGCAGCGCACGGCCGAGCGCCTCGTCATCCTTCGCTTCGACGGCCTGCATCTCCTGCATCACGAACGGGTGGCAGCGCACGGCCCCCTGGCCGAAGATGATGAGCGAGCGCGTGAGCAGGTTGGCGCCCTCCACGGTGATGGCGATCGGCATGTGGCGCCAGCTCACGCCCATCAGGTTGGACGGGCCGCTGATGATGCCCTTGCCGCCCAGGATGTCCATGGCGTGGTTGGCACTGCGCCGGCCGGCCTCGGTGAGTTGCACCTTGAGGATGGCGCCGGCCACGCTGGGCTGCTCGCCTGCGTCGAGCGCGGCGGCCGTCATGCGGCGTGCCGAGTCGGTGGCGTACAGGTCGACGGCCACATCGGCGACCAGCGCGGCCACGGCGTCGAACTTGCCGATCGGCAGTCCGAACTGCTGGCGCACCTGGCCGTAGCCGTTGGCGATGTAGAGCGCGGCCTGCTGCGTGGCGGCGCCCAGTGCGGGCAGCGAGATCGCGCGGCCGGCGGAGAGGCACTCCATCAGCATGCGCCACCCCTGACCCACGCGCTCCTCGCCGCCGATGATCCACTCCATCGGTACGAACACCTCGTCGCCTTCGATGGGGCCGTTCATGAAGGCGCCGTCCATCGGCCGGTGGCGCCGGCCGATGCGCATGCCCGGCTGCGGCACGGGGATCAGCGCGCAGGTGATGCCCAGTTCCTGCTGGCCCTCGGGCCTGGAGGCATCGACGGCGTTGAAGGCCAGGCCCACCACCGTGGCCACCGGCGCGAGCGTGATGTAGCGCTTGTTGAACGTGACGCAGAAGCCGCGCACGCGGCGGCCGTCGATCTCGCGTTCGATCAGCGTGCCGCGGTCGGGGATCGACGCAGCGTCCGATCCGGCATGCGGCGAGGTCAGGCCGAAGCAGGGCAGGTCGCGCCCGTCGGCCAGGCGCGGCAGGTAGTGCTGCTTCTGCGTGTCGGTGCCGTAGCGCAGCAGCAGTTCGGCGGGGCCCAGCGAGTTGGGCACCATCACCGTCACGGCCGCCGCCACGTTGACGCTGGCGATGCGCGTGACCACCGTGGCGTGCGCGTAGTGGCTGAAGCCCAGGCCGCCCCAGTCTTCGGGAATGATCATTCCGAAGAAGCGGCGCTCGCGCAGGTGGCGCCACACTTCGGGCGGCAGGTCGCCGGCTTCGTCGATGGCGTGGTCGTCGAGCATGGCGCAGAGCTCGGCCACGTCGTGCTGCAGGAAGTGTTGCTCGCGTTCGCTGAGGCGGTTGGGGCCGATGCGCATCAGCGCGTCGAGGTCGGGCTGGCCTTCGAAGATGCGGCCCTCGAAGCCGACGGTGCCGGCTTCGAGCGCGGCGCGTTCGGTGTCGCCCATCTGCGGGAGTGCGCGGGCAAACGGCTTCATGGCGGCGCGGCCGACGATGCGTGCGAGGCTCATGTTTTTTCCTTCGTCCTGGGATGTCTCCGGGAATGGTCGTAGCGGCGAGAGCATGCTGAGCGACCTCTCGGTTCAGTCTAGGAAGCAGGACGCCGTGCTGCTGTGCGCGTGCCACGCGCGGGCTTGTAGGCCGGCATGCCGTCGCGCCCGGGATCAGGGCGACGGCGCACTCCCCTGCGCGAATGTCCCCCGCCGGCTGCGCCGGCTCCTCCTTGATTTCGCTGCGGGAAGCGCGCCATCGCCCTGATCCTTGGAGTCGGTGGCTTGCTATGCTGGCTGGTCATCAAGCCGGGAATTGCCATGCCACAGACCACCCTTCGTCACGCCGCCGGATCGCACCGCTACGAGATCTTCGTGGACGGCACGACTGCCGGCTTTGCCGAGTACACGCGCGAGGGAGACGTGGTGACGTTCACGCACACGGTGATCGAGCCCGCTTACGAAGGGCAGGGGCTGGGCACGCAGCTGGCGCGCTTCGCGCTGGACGATGTGCGCGCCAGCGGACTGCGCATCGTGCCGGAGTGCAGCTTCATCCGCGCGTGGGTCAAGCGCCATCCCGAAGCGCTGGATCTGGTGACCGACGAGGCGCGCAGCCGCTACGGGCTCTGAGCCCGTCGGCACGGCGTCAGGCCTGCCTGGGCTTCAGGCCGAAAGGCCCTTCCACAGCATGTATGCGGCCAGCACGTAGAGCACGCTGGCGAACACGCGCTTGAGTTTCTTCACCGGCAGCGCGTGCGCGGCCTTCGCGCCGAGCGGCGCCGTGGTCACGCTGCACACGGCGATGACGACCAGCGCCGGCAGCCAGATGTAGCCGAACGAGCCCGCCGGCAGGCCGGTGGCCGTCTGCCCGGCCAGCACGTAGCCCGCCACGTTGGCCAGCGCGATCGGAAAGCCCAGCGCGGCCGAGGTGGCCACGGCGTTGTGCATGGCCACGTTGCACCAGGTCATGAACGGCACGCTGATGAAGCCGCCGCCCGCGCCCACCAGGCCCGAGATCAGGCCGATCACGCCGCCCGCGCCCAGTTGCCCGGCCGTGCCCGGCATCTGGCGCGAGGGCGCCGGCTTCTTGTCGAGGAACATCTGCGTGGCCGAGAAGCCCACGAACAGCGCGAAGAAGATCGCCAGCCACGAGCCCTTGAGCAGCGCGAAGATGCCCAGGCTGCCGATCAGGCTGCCGATCACGATGCCGGGCGCGAGGCGTTTCACGATGTCCCAGCGCACGGCGCCGCGCTTGTGGTGCGCGCGCACGCTGGAGATGGAGGTGAACAGGATCGTGGCCATCGAGGTGGCGATCGCCATCTTCACCGCCAGGTCGGGCGCCGCGCCGCGCGTGGACATGATCATGGTGATGAACGGCACCATGACCATGCCGCCGCCGATGCCCAGCAGGCCCGCGAGGAAACCGGCGCCGATGCCCAGTGCGGCGAGTTCGAGGATGAGGAGCGGTTCAAGCGACATGCGATGCGGCGAAGGGTGGGTGAAAGAAAGCCGGGGCCGGACGTGACAGCGGCTGCCGTGGGGCAGCCGCTGGGAAATAGGTGTCTGCAAGTGCCGCCGGACCGGCATCCTGAACCGGGGGTTCAGGTGGGCCAGGGCAGCGAGGCTTCGGGTTCATCTGACGCGAGACGATCACACCAGCCAGGCGATGTACCAAGCCCGTGCTCAGTGAGCATTGGTTCAAGGAAATATAAGGCCCGGCGCGCACTGCAGACAGAGCAATTGTAGTGCTGCGAAAGCCGCCGTGCGTAGGACGGCGCGCCTGCCGGCGCCGCGCGGTTTCAGAGCAGCTGGCCGTCGGCGTGCAGAGCGGAATCGATCCGCGCCAGCAGCGCCGTGAGGCGCGGATCGGCGGCTTCGTCGCCCGCCTGTGCAGACGCGGCGGGCGCGCTGGCGGGAGCAGCGGCAGGGCGGTCCGACAGGTCGGCCGCGAGATTGAGGGCTGCCAGCACGGCGATGCGGTCCCGCGCCTTGATGCGGCCCGCGTCGCGGATGCGGCACATGGCGGTGTCCACGCGCTCCACGGCCTCCAGCAGTTGCTGCTCGCCACCTTCGGGCACGCCGAGCAGGTAGCTCTGGCCCATGATCTGGACTTCGAGTTGGCGCACGGTCATGTCAGGTGGATTCCTTCTGCGGCAGATCCGGCAGGCGTTCGAGCAGCGCCTCGACGCGCGAGCGTGCCACGGCCAGCCGCTGCTTGAGCGAATCGCGTTCCTGCGAGAGCTGCGCCACCTGCTCCGCCAGCAGCGCGTTGGTGCGCTGCAGTTCCTCGTGGCGCACCAGCAGGCGTTCGACACGTTCGGCGATCTGCTCGATTTGGGACGGAGAGGCCATACGGTAAGCGGGATAGGGAAGCGCGATTGTAGGCGGCACCCGTGAAACCAGCCGTAAAATCGCCGGCGTTGGTGCTCGCGGTGTGGTTCGCATGCCGCAGTTCAACGGGAAGCAGGGCGGTCCGCTTCCACACTCGGACCCAACCTGCGCTGCCCCCGCAACGGTAAGCGAACGAGCCCTCGGGCTCGACTCTCGTCACACAGCCACTGGGTGCCCTGAAACAGGCGCCTGGGAAGGCGGCGAGAGCACGTTCGCCAGCCCGGATACCGGCCAACGAGGTGACCGCGCCTGCCCGTCAGGGCAGCGCGGTCGTGACGCCCATGCGCCGGCGGGGAAGCCGGCGAAGGGCCTTTGTCCTGTTCTGTTCCCTGTCATGAAGAAAAACGCTTCGTCCCTGCGTGCGCGCGCGCTCGCCGCCGCATGCCTCGTCACGGCCCCGCCGTTTGCCCTGGCGCAACCCGCGTCCGGCCACCCCCTGCCCGAAACCGTCGTCACCGCCAGCCGCATCGAGCAGCGCGTGCAGGACGCGCTGCCCGCCAGCACCGTCATCACGCGGCAGGACATCGAGCGTGCGCAGACCTCCGACCTGCCCACGCTGCTCTCGCGCGTGGCCGGCGTGCAGATTGCCCAGACCGGCGGCATGGGCAGCGTGAGCAGCCTATTCATCCGTGGTGCCGAATCGCGCCACACCCTGGTGCTGGTGGATGGCGTGCCCGTCAACAACCTGACGGTCGGCACCTCGGCCATCGAACACCTGTCGCTGGCGAACATCGAGCGCATCGAGATCGTGCGTGGCAATGTGTCGGCGATCTACGGCTCGGCGGCGCTCGGCGGCGTGGTGCAGATCTTCACGCGCGGCGCCCCCAGCACACCGCAGGCCAGCGTCACGGCCATGGCGGGGCCGCGCGATGCGTACCGTCTGGACGCGAACGCGTCCGTGCGGCTGGCCACCGGCACCAGCGTGTCGGCGGGTGCCGAGAAGTTGCGGGGCCAGCAATACAACTACACGAAACAGGCGGCCCTGCCCGGCACCAACCCCGATGTGGACGGCTACGAGCGCGAGGCCTTTTCCGCGTCGATCGTGCACGAGCTGGGCACCGGCAGCAGCATCGGGCTGCGCCTGCGCAATGCCGAGGGCACGATCCGCTACGACAGCGCCTTCGGGCCGGCCAACCAGGCCGATGTTTCCGAGTTCCGCGAGTCGGGCGCGTCGCTGGACACGCGATTGCGCCTGGCCGACGGCCTCACCGCCATCGCGCAGCTGGGCACCGCCACCGACGAATACGACACGGTGGACTCGAGCCCGTTCAGCGTCGGCCTGATCAAGTCGAACGCCCGCATCGCCAAGCTCGGGCTGGAGTGGCAGTACCTGCCGCAACAGCGCCTGACGGCCGGCTACGAAACCACACGCCAGAAGATCCGCGTCACCAACGCGGCCTATGCGAACACCACGCGCGATCTCGATTCGCTGCGGCTGGGCTGGCAGGCGGACGTCGGCCGCCATCAGTTCCAGCTGCACACGCGCCGCGACGACTACAGCGACTACGGCAGCTCCGACACCTACTACGCCGGCTACGGCTTCAGGCTCACCGAGGCGTGGCGGTTGAGCGCCTCGCATTCCACCGGCTTCAACGCACCCACGTTCGCCGATCTGTACTACCCCGGCTACAGCAACCCGGCCATGCGGCCGGAGCGGCTGAAGTCCAGCGAGATCGGCCTGCAATACGCGGCTGGCGGGCACGAAGTGCGCGCGACGGTGTTCGAGAACCGCTACCGCGACCTGATCGCCTATGACCCCGTCACCTTCGGCCCGAACAACGTGGCCTTCGCGAAGAACGAGGGCGTCGAGCTCGGCTACACGGGCCGCTTCGGCGCCACCGCCGTGCGGGCCGGACTCACGGTGCAGGATCCGGTCAACAGCACCACCGGCGCGCGCCTGGCGCGCCGCGCCGACACGCTGGCCAACCTGGGGCTGTCGCACGATATCGGCCCGTGGAGCTTCAACGGCGACCTGCGCTACACCGGCGAGCGGCCCGACGGCGCGCGCCGCCTGGGCGGCTACACGCGCGTCGACGTGGCGGCGTCGTACGCACTGAACAAGCAGTTCAGGCTGCTCGGCCGTATCGACAACCTGACGGACAAGGACGAGACCACCGCCTTCGGCTACCGCCTGCCCGGCCGCAGCCTGTTCGTCGGCATCAACTGGCAGCCCGGCCTATGATGGCGCGGCCCCGGTCATGCCGGGGCCTCGCGCGCGCAACCGCCGAATGGGAGCCGGTGCGCCGGCTCCCCACTTGACACGTGTCCGACATTTCATTCCTGCTCCGTTCCGCCATGTCCACACGCTGGCCGCGCGCCGCAGTCGCGGTCGTGGCGGCCTGGGCTTGCGCGGCGGCGCACGCGCAGCCTGCCGTCCACGTCGTCGATGACACCGGCGCCGTGGTCGCGCTGGCTGCCGCGCCGCAGCGCATCGTCTCGCTGCTGCCCTCGGTGACCGAAACCGTGTGTGCGCTGGGCGCCTGCGCGCGCCTGGTGGGCGTGGACACGCATTCCAACTGGCCCGCCCCCGTGCGCGCCTTGCCGCACGTGGGTGGGCTGGAGGACGCCGACATCGAGCACATCGCGCGCCTCGCGCCCGACCTGGTGCTGGCGGCCAGTTCCACGCGCGCTCTCACGCGGTTGCGCGCGCTCGGCATCGCAGTGGCGGCCATCGAGCCGCGCAGCCACGCCCAGGCGCGCGACAGTTTCGAGCGCATCGCGCTGCTGCTGGCATTGCCCGATGCGCGCGAGCGCGCGGCGGCGCTGTGGCAGCGCATCGACGACGGCATCGGGCAGGCCGCGGCCAGCGTGCGGCCGCAGGCGCGCGGCGCGGCCGTGTACTACGAGGTGAGCGCCGTGCCCTATGCGGCCGGCGAAGCTTCCTTCATCGGCGAGACGCTGGCGCGGCTGGGCGTGCGCAACATCGTGCCGGCCGCGATGGGCCCGTTTCCGCAACTCAATCCGGAATACGTGGTGCGGGCCGATCCGCGCTTCGTGTTCGTGTCCGCGGCGCAGCAGCGCACGCTGCAGGCGCGGCCCGGCTGGCCGGCAGTGCGCGCGTTACGCGAAGGCGGCGTCTGCGGGTTCGACGCCGCCTTCGCGTAACGCGCGCACTGCCGGCC
>JAGOCV010000176.1 GCA_017998575.1 Burkholderiaceae bacterium | reverse complement strand
CTGGTGGGTGGCGCGGTGCGCGACCTGCTGCTGGGCCTGCGGCCCAAGGACTTCGACGTGGCCACCAGCGCCACGCCCGAGCAGGTCAAGGGCCTGTTCCGCCGCGCCTTCATCATCGGCCGGCGCTTTCGCATCGTGCACGTGGTCTACGGTCGGGGGCGCGAGCACGAGGTGATCGAGGTCTCGACCTTCCGCGCCTACCTCGACAACACCGCGGCCGAGCAGGTGGCCGGCAACGAGCGCACCAGCAAGGGTGAGCTTGCCGGCATGAAGCACGCGGTGGACGCCAGCGGGCGCGTGCTGCGCGACAACGTCTGGGGTCCGATCGAGCAGGATGCGGCCCGGCGCGACTTCAGCATCAATGCGATGTACTACGACCCGGAAACGCAGACCGTGGTCGACTTCCACCACGGCATCCGCGACGCCAAGAAGCGCACCCTGCGCATGATCGGCGATGCCGCCACGCGCTACCGGGAAGACCCGGTGCGCATCATCCGCGCCGTGCGGTTCGCGGCCAAGCTCAGCGGCCTGGGTTTCACCTTCGACACCAAGACGCTGGCACCGCTGGCCTCGTCGCGCACGCTGCTGGCCGATGTGCCGCAAAGCCGCCTGTTCGACGAGATGCTCAAGCTGCTGCAGACGGGCCATGCGCTGGCCAGCATCGAGCAGCTCAAGGCCGTCGGCCTGGGCACCGGCATTTACCCCCTGCTCGACATTGTGGTGCAGCGCGCCGACGACGATTTCGTGAAGCTCGCCCTGCAGGACACCGACCGCCGCGTGAGCGAAGGCAAGCCTGTGGCCCCGAGCTTCCTGCTGGCCTGCGTGCTCTGGGCCGACGTGCGCAAGGCCTGGAACCAGCACCTCACGCCACGCCCGAACCAGCGCCCGCCCGCGCCTTTCGCGGCCTTGCAGGCGGCGGTGGACGACGCCTTCGAGGCCCGCATTGGCGACGTGTCGGGCCGGGGCAAGCTGGGTGCGGACATGCGCGAGATCTGGATGATGCAGCCACGTTTCGACAAGCGCGTGGGCACCTCGCCGTTCAGTCTGGTGGAGCAGCCGCGCTTCCGAGCCGGCTTCGACTTCCTGCGCCTGCGCGGGCAGGTCGGTGAGGTCGAGGAAGAGCTCGCGCACTGGTGGGAAACCTTCAGCACGGCAAACGACGCCCTGCGCGAAGACATGGTGGACGCGCAACGGCGCGAAAACCACGCCAAGCCCGGTGCGGGCAAGGCCCGGCGCGTCAAGCGCACCGACGCGGACCACCCGGCGTCTTCGGCCGCCGCCGTGGACGAGGCGAACGAGGTCGATCCCCGTTTCCGCCCGGTCGAAGGCGAAGAGGAGGGGGATGCCCCGTCCGACGACACGCCAGCGGGCGAGGGCACGGCCCCGGCCAAGAAGCGCCGCCGCCGTCGCCGCAAGCCCAATGGCACCGGGCCGGTGGAAGGCGGCGGCGCATCAGAGGCCGGCGGCTGAGGCCTGCCGGGACAGCCTTGAAGCCCGAGCCGCGCGGCGAGGTCACGGCCTATGTGGCCCTGGGGGCCAACCTTGGGGATGCCGCGACAGCCTTGCGCGAAGCGCTTGCGGCCTTGAACGCCGCCGCTGGTGTGCAGGTGCGCCGCGCGTCCAGCCTGTACCGCACGGCCCCGATCGAATCCAGCGGGCCTGACTACCTCAACGCCGTGGCCGAGATCGCCACCACGCTGACCGCGCCCGCCTTGCTCGATGCGCTGCAGGCCATCGAGCTGGCGGCTGGCCGCGAGCGGCCCTACCGCAACGCGCCGCGCACGCTCGATCTGGATCTGCTGCTGTACGGCGAGGCACGCATGGACTCACCGAGGCTCACCGTGCCGCATCCCCGCATGGCGGAGCGGGCCTTCGTGCTGGTGCCGCTGGCTGAAATCGCACCGTCGCGCGTCGGGCCGGATGCGCTGCGCGCGGTGGCCGCTCAGCGCATCGAAAAGCAGATTTAAGGCGCGAGCCGTTCTCGCACCCACCCGCCGTCGGCCTGCGCGGTGTAGCGCAGCCGATCGTGCAGGCGGCTCTTGCGGCCCTGCCAGAACTGCCAGTGGTCGGGCTTGAGCCGGTAGCCGCCCCAGTGCGGCGGGCGCGGCGGTTTCAGCAGGAACTGCGCGCCGTATTTCGCGGCGTTGGTCACCAGCACCGTGCGGCTTTCGATCACCTCGCTCTGCGGGCTGGCCCAGGCGCCGATGCGACTGTCCAGCGGGCGGCTGTGGAAGTAAGCATCGCTCTCTTCGTCGCTCACCTTCTCCACCGTGCCTTCGATGCGCACCACGCGTTCGAGCTCGACCCAGTGGAACTGCAGCGCCGCGAAAGGATTGCCCGCGAGCTCACGGCCCTTGCGGCTCTGGTAGTTGGTGTACCAGACGATGCCGCGTTCGTCGTAGCCCTTGATGAGCACGATGCGCGTGCTCGGGCGCAGGTCCGATCCCACGGTGGCCAGCGTCATGGCATTCGGCTCTGGCACTTCACCGCGAATGGCCTCGTTGAGCCACTGGTCGAACTGTTGCAGGGGGTCGGCGTGCGAGGCCGACTCGCTGAGTTCGGCCTTTTCGTAGCTCTTGCGGAGGTCTGCGATGTTCATGCGGGCAGTATAGAAGCGGGGCCTTGGCGAGGCCTTGTGCTGGGTCAATCGGCGAGCGCCAGCAGCTTTTGCAGTGCCCGGTCGTGGATGCCGTGGTGCAGCAGCCCCTCGAAGGTCTGGCGCGCGTAGTCCAGGGTGGTGCCGTATCGGCCGCACGAGCGGGCAAAGATGTCGCGGTAGCGCTCGTCGCTGAGCGTGCCGGTGTAGCTGGGGCTGCGGCGCGAGAGGGTGAAGGCCAGTGCGCGCACCGGGCCCTGGGGCGTGTCGCAGTGCAGCCATCGCGGGTCGTAGACCGGGTTGGGCATCTCGCGCGCCCACAACACCGGCATCAGGGCTTCCACCTGCTCGTGGGGCACCCGCAGGGCCAGGCCGGCACAACTGCCGCCGGGCATCAGCGCGAACACCAGGCCCGGGCAGTCATAGGTGCCTCGGTTGACCCGGCTCCACATCTGCAGACAGCGGTGGTAGCCGCGCACGCGCGCCGGGCGCTGTTCGGCGGCCTCGAACTCGGGGCGCCACACCAGCGAGGCGTAGGCGAACACCCACAGATCGGGCCGGGGGCCCTGCGCGCGCCACTGCGCCAGCGTGTCGGCCATCATCTGCGCGCCGTCTCTCAAGGCGGGGTCGTGGAGTGCGCGCGTCCTCAGGGTGTCACGGTCGGCCATTTACAATCTTTGTCGAGTTCTTTCCCATTATTCTTCACGGAGTGTTTCCCATGTCCTCTCAGGATGACGAACCCGAGTACCGCGTGGTCGCCTTGGTGCTGATCAGCGTGGTGGTGTTGGCGGTAGGCCTTGCCCTGGGCATCGGTATTCACAAATCGCGCGGCTCTGCGCCCAGCGCCGGCGCCACGACCGCCGCAGCGCCTGCGGCGACGGCTGCTGCCCCGGTGGGCGACGACGCCAGCGTGGTGGTGGAAAACGGCGTGGTCAAGTTCTACTTCGCCTCCGGCAAGGCCGATCTGGCCGCCGGCGCGCTCGACGCGCTGGGCGAAGCGATCGCCGCCGCCAAGGCCGGCAAGAAGCTGGTGCTGTCGGGCTTCCACGACACGACCGGCGACCCGGCTTTCAACGCCGAGCTGGCCAAGCAGCGCGCCATCGCCGTTCGCAACGCCCTGGTGGGCGCGGGCGTGGCCGAGGGCGCGATGGAGCTGAAGAAGCCCGAGCAGACCGCCGGCACCGGCAACAACGCCGAGGCGCGCCGCGTCGAAGTGGTGATCGCGCCCTGAGTCCGGCCCGACCGCCCATGAAAAAGCCCGGCATGCCGGGCTTTTTTTCGTCCGTCTCCGGCGGTGCTCAGCGCAGGCCCTGGCCGGCGTCCTTTTCCGCGCGCTGGATCAGCTCGATCTTGTAGCCGTCAGGATCCGTCACGAAGGCGATCACCGTGGTGCCGCCCTTGACCGGACCGGCTTCGCGCGTCACGTTGCCGCCGGCGGCCTTGATCTTCTCGCAGGCCGCGTAGGCGTCAGGCACACCCAGGGCGATGTGGCCGTAGGCGGTGCCGAGCTCGTAGCTCTCGGTGCCCCAGTTGTAGGTGAGCTCGATCTCGGCCTGCGCCGGATTGCCCTCATAGCCCACGAAGGCCAGCGAATATTTGTACTCGGGGTTCTCGGAGGTGCGCAGCAATTGCATGCCCAACACCTGCGTGTAGAAGTCGATCGAGCGCTGGAGATTGCCCACGCGCAGCATGGTGTGTAGAAGTCGCATGGGCCTTATTTTGACGGTACTTCAAAAACCAGGCAGGTCGTTGTGGCATGGGCGTACAGCTTGCCGTCGGGCCCGACGATGCGGCCCTCGGCGGTGGCCAGCTGGCGCCCGGCGTGCACCACTGTGCCGATGGCGCGCAGCGGGCCGCTCTTGTAGGAGGCCGCGCGCACGATGTTCACGCTGAGTTCTGCCGTTGTGTAGGCGCGGCCGGCCGGCATGGCGGTGTGCACCGCGCAGCCCACGGCGGAGTCCAACAGCGTGGCGTACCAGCCGCCGTGCACGGTGCCCAGCGGGTTGTAGTGCTTGAGCTGGGGCTGGCCCTGGAACACGGCGCGGCCCTCGCCGATCTCGACCAGCGAGAAGTCCAGCGTGTCGGCGATGTGCGGGTAGGGCAGCTTGCCGTCGAGCATGGCCTGCATCTGTTGCAGACCGGTCAGGCCGATGAGATCGGCCGGATTGGCCAGACCCACCCCGGCGCCAGCCTTCAGGCGGGCCAGCACGGCTTCGTATTGCCGGTTCCACTCGGCCTGGGTTTCTTCGACGGTCATGGTTTGATTCCTCTTTATTTGCAGATGCAATTATTGTAGATACAATCATCTGATGAATGCCGACACCCATGCGACATCGCCGACCCCGGTGGGTTGCACCAATTTCAAGCTGCGCCAGCTCACGCGCCGCGTGACCCAGCACTATGACCAGCATCTGGCGGGGTCGGGTTTGAAGATCACGCAGTACTCGCTGCTCACGCACGTGGATCGCCTGGGGCCGCTGGCGCCCGGCGAGCTGGCCCGGCGCATGGACATGAGCGCCTCCACCCTTACGCGCAACCTGCAACCGATGATGGCGGCCGGGTGGCTGGCCCTGGGCGAGGGGGTCGATGCGCGCAGCCGGCTCGTGCACATCACCGACGCCGGGCTGGCGTTGCGGCGCCAGGCGCAGCGGCGCTGGAAGGCCGCGCAACTCTCGCTCAACGACAAACTGGGCGTGGCCACCGTGGCCGCGTTGCACGGGTTGCTGGACCAGGGGCTGGCCGCGTTTCACGAGGAAGACACCCATGAAGACTGACTCTTCGCGCGCCCCTTACGTGTGGTGGCTGGTGCTGCTGGCCGCGGCCGGGGCTTTTGCCTTGACCATGGGCACACGCCAGACCATGGGCTTTTTCCTCTCCCCCCTGAACACCGCCACCGGCCTGGGGGTGGGCAGCATCAGCCTGGCCTTTGCGTTCGGGCAGCTCTGGTGGGGGCTTACGCAGCCCTTCGCGGGCGCTGTGGCTGACCGCGTCGGCGCCGGGCGCGTGTTGCTGGTGGGCGTGCTGCTGGTGGCGCTGGGCACGTACCTCACGCCGCTGATGACCACCACCTGGGGTCTGATCCTGGCCATCGGCGTGCTCGCGGCCGGCGGTGCCGGCATGGCCGGGCCTTCGGTGCTGATGGCGGCCACCGCACGCCTGATTCCGACCGAGCGCCGGGGCATGGCCACCGGCATCGTCAACGCGGGCGGCTCCTTCGGCCAGTTCCTCATGGCGCCCCTGGCGGCCGCGCTCACGCTGGGCCTGGGCTGGGTAGGCGCCCTGCAGGCGTTGGGCCTGATCGTGCTGCTGGCTCTGCCCGCCGCCTGGGTGCTGCGCGGTCCCGGCCCGGTGGCCCCGGCCGGTGCCGCGCGCGCGCCAGTTGCCCTGCCCACTGGCGAAGCGATCCGCCAGGCGTTCAACACGCCGAGCTACCTGCTGCTGTCGGCGGGTTTCTTCGTCTGCGGCTTCCACGTGGCGTTCCTCGCCACGCACTTGCCCGGCGTGGTGGCCGCGTGCGGCCTGCCGGCGCCGGTGGGGGCCTGGGCGCTGGGCGTGATCGGTCTGTTCAACATCATCGGCAGCCTGGCCATGGGCTGGGCCGTGGGCCGCTGGCGCATGAAGTCGCTGCTTTCGCTGGTGTACGCCTCGCGCGCGCTGGCGGTACTGGTGTTCCTGCTGGCGCCCAAGACCGAGGCGGTGTTGCTGACTTTCGCTGCGGTGATGGGCCTGACCTTTCTGTCCACGGTGCCGCCCACCGTGGGTCTGGTGGCCAAGTTCTTCGGCACCGGCAACATGGCCATGCTCTTCGGCATCGTGATGCTGGCGCACCAGGTCGGTGGCTTTCTGGGGGCCTGGCTGGGCGGCCAGGTGTTCGAGGCCACGGGCAGCTACGACTGGGTCTGGTACATCGACATCGTGCTGGCCGTGGGGGCGGCGCTGATCCACCTGCCGATCCGTGAAGCGGTGGTGGCGCGGCCCCGTGCCACTCAGACCGGCACGGTGTAGTTCAGCGCCATGCGCCCGCCGTCGACGGTGACGATCTCGCCCGTGACGTAGCTGGCCGCGTCGCTGGCCAGCCACGCCACCACGTCGGCGATCTCGTCCGGCTCGCCCAGCCGTTTGAGCGGCGTGCGGCTCAGGATCTTGTGGCGCGCCTCTTCGCTGGTGAGCACCGCTCTGGCAGCGAGTTCGGTGGCGATGGTGCCGGGCGCTACCGCGTTGACGCGGATGCCGTGGTCGGCAAGCGCCAGCGCCATCGCGCGCGTGAGCTGGTTGATCCCGCCCTTGCTCACGTTGTAGCTGGCGATGTCGGGGATGGCGAGCACGCCGTTGACAGAGCTCATGTTGACGATGCTGCCGCCGCCGGCCTGCGCCATCGCGCGCGCCACCGCCTGGCCCATGAGGAAGGCGCCCTTGAGGTTGACGCGCAGGACTTCGTCGAAGTCCTCCTCGCTCACGTCCAGGAAATGGGCGGCCTTGAAGATGCCGGCGTTGTTGATCAGGATGTCGATGCGGCCATGGGTGGCGAGGGCCAGTTCGACGATGGCGTCCACGTCGGCCTTGTCGCCCACGTCGCAGTGCATGTAGGTGCCGCCGAGCTCGCGCGCGAGGGCGCGGCCGCGCGCATCGGCCACGTCGGCGATCACCAGCTTCGCGCCCTCGTGCGCGAAGCGGCGCGCGCAGGCTTCGCCGATCCCCTGGGCTCCGCCGGTGACGAGAACGACGCGGCCCTGGTGGCCGAAATGCACGGAGGAGGAAGAAGAGGCTGGGGTGTTCATGCCCCCATGGTAGCGATGGCCTCAGCGCGGCGCGCCGTCCTGCAGCGCCGGCAGGAGACCGGTGTGCCCGGCCTGTTGTGCGAGGTCGGTGGGGCGCGGCCGTCTTGGTCGGGGCGCCGGAACGACCCGCCCCGTTGGGGTTGGAGTGGCGCCGGCTTTTTTAAACGGCCTGCGTCAACAGCTGCTGCAGGTCGCCAGCGCGCTGCTCACGCGCGCGCGGGTCTGCTCGATGAGGTAGTCCAGGAACACCTGTGTGCGGCGCGGCATGAACTTGCGGCTGGGCAGGGCGGCGTACATCGCGAGGCGGTCGGTGATCCAGGGGTTGAGCACGCGCACCAGATCACCGCTTTCGATCATCGGCGCGGCCAGTTCAATGGTAGTGGCGGTGATGCCGGCGCCGTCCAGCGCGGCGTGCATGAGGGTGTCGGTGTGGTTGGCCCACAGCACCGGCTGGACGTCGATGTCGACGAAGCGCGTCTCGTCGGTTTCGTGCAGCAGTCGCCAACCCCGGGTGCGGCCGCTGGCCGGTTTGAAGCGCAGGCAGTCGTGCTGCGCCAGGTCTTCGGGGCGGGCCGGGGTGCCCCGGCGTTTGAGGTAGGCGGGCGAGGCCAGCAGCACGGTGACGCTGGAGAGGACCTTGCGAGCGATCACATTGGCGTCGAAGGAGGTCTGCGCGCCCATGAGCGTGATGTCGTAGTCCTGGATCGGCGGCTCGCGGGGCGAGTCCACTTCGATGTCGAGCAGGATCTTGGGGTAGGCCTGCCGGAAGCCGCTGACCA
>JAGOCV010000175.1 GCA_017998575.1 Burkholderiaceae bacterium | reverse complement strand
CTTCCTGCTGGCTCTCGGGCAGCGTCGAGATCTTGTCGTACAGGTTGGCCATGCCGTTGTTCACGTTCACGCCCAGCTCGTCGAAGAGCTTGCCGTGCTTCTCGAACGCTTCCTTGTAGAACATGCGCACGCAGTGGCCGAAGACGATCGGGTGCGAGACCTTCATCATCGTGGCCTTGACGTGCAGCGAGAACATCACGCCGGTGTCGTAGGCATCCTGGATCTGCTCTTCGTAGAACGCCAGCAGCGCCTTCTTGCTCATGAACATCGAATCGATGATCTCGCCAGCCAGCAGAGAGACCTTGGGCTTGAGCACCGTGGTCTTGCCCGACTTGCCCACCAGTTCCATGCGCACGTCGCAGGCCTTGGCCAGCGTCATCGACTTCTCGCCGTGATAGAAGTCGCCATGGAACATGTGCGAGACATGCGTGCGCGAAGCCGGGCTCCAGGGCTGCATGCTGTGCGGGTTCTTGCGGGCGTATTCCTTGACGGCCTTGGGCGCGCGGCGGTCGGAGTTGCCTTCGCGCAGCACCGGGTTCACGGCCGAGCCGAGCACCCGGTTGTACTTGGCGCGGATGGCCTTCTCTTCGTCGGTCTGGGGGTTGTCCGGGAAGTCGGGGATCTTGTAGCCCTTGCCCTGAAGTTCGCGCACGGCCTGCACCAACTGGTTCTGCGATGCGCTGATGTTGGGCAGCTTGATGATGTTGGCTTCGGGCTTGAGCGTGAGCTGGCCCAGCTCGGTCAGCGTGTCGGGCACGCGCTGCTCGTCGGTGAGCGCCTCGGGGAACTGGCCCAGCACGCGGCCGGCCACCGAGATGTCGCTGGTCTCGACCTTGATGCCCGCAGGCTCGACGAACGCCTGCATGATCGGCAGGAAGGCACTGGTGGCCAGGCGCGGCGCCTCGTCGGTCAGCGTATAGATGATGGTGGGCTGCTGCGTGCTCATGGAATCTCCTGGAAAGGCTTCGCTTCTTGAAAACGTCTGCTTGTCTGGGCCGTTCCGTCAGCGGGAACGGCATGCCGGGCCGGCCGGCCTCTGGCACAACCCCCGATTGTTGCATAGCGAGCCTGCATCCCACATGATGAACGGACACCCCGGCGCGCCAGCCGGTCTGCGGCTCAGACGGGATAGATCACCGAGTTGGGCACGAGTTCGGTGTCGTAGATGCATTCGCGCGAGGCGAACTTCAGGCCCTCTGGGGTGCGCACCACCACGTCGATGTACCGACCGACGTTGAAGACGGTCGAGGGCTCCGACAGCTTGGTGCGGAACACCGCGTAGTTGGCCTCGCAGTGCAGTCGCCCGTCGTCTGCGATGTGCCGGATGACCGGCGCGCCGACCACGTGCCGCTGGTAGTACGGGTCGTGGTAGAGCGTCTCGCGGATGCCGTAGACGCGGTCTTTCAGCATGCCCTTGCTCGTGAACGACAGCGTGGCCAGCGGGAAGCCGCGCTCGTGGTTCTCGCGCGGCTGCAGGCGGTAGAGACATTCATCGATGAAGAAATCGGGCCACAGGTCCCATTGGCCCGAATCCACCGCACTGGCGTAGTCGGCATAGAGCTGCTGCAGTTCGAACCACGTGTGCATGTCGGGACGGCCGGGCGGTGGCGTCGTGCTCGTCGTCATCTCAGGCCTCCATCACATCGCGCCAGTAGCGGTACATGCCGCGGATCAGCGTCTCGGTGACCATGTGCTCGGTGTCTTCCACCTCACGCCCGCCCAGCTCGGCCACGGCACGGTGGAAGGGCTTGGATTCGAACGCCTGTTGCGAGAACTCGATCACCTCGCCATCGTCGGCCGAGACGAAGCCGGCCGGTCCGAACAGGTTGGCCTGACGCAGGCGGCGTTCGGTCATTTCCGGCGTGTCGTCGTCGAAACCGAAATGCGTCCAGACGAAATCGAAGCTGCCGTGCCCGCTGGGCTGGATGTGGCGGGTGGAGACGCTGTTGACCTGCTGCTGCAGGATCATGCTGGGGAAAATCGTCGTCATGACCGCCGTAGGTCCGTTCCACCAGGTCTCCGGAACGATGTCGAGGAAGCCCGGATCGTTGAGCTGCATGCTTTCCTTGAAGCTCGACACCTGCGTGACCTGCCCGGCGCTGCCGCCGCCGGTGCCGCGCGTGGAGATCATGGCCGCGTGCCGGTGGCGCTCGTCCATGCGCAACTGCGACTTGTTGTCGGCGCGCCAGAGCCCGAAGGTCACGAACCAGGTGTGAAGAAGGCCCGGGTGGTAGGGGTCCTTGATGTTCTCCTGCATGAGCTTCCAGTTGCCCGGGATGCGCTGGCGGTTGTAGCCCAGGATGGTCAGCTTGCGGCCGTTGAACATACGGTCGAAGTAACCCAGGATCGTCGGACCCAGATAGCTCTCGAGCGGTTCGACCTCGTGGTCGAACGACGCGAAAACCACGCCGCCGCGCACGGCCACCTTGAGCTTGGTGAGGCCGTGGTCGGCCATCGAGAAATCGGACGGCATGCCGCCGTGCACCTCGCCGTCCTGCCGCACGCCCCGGCGGAACGGCACGCCCTGCAAGTCACCCTTGAGGTTGTAGCTCCACTGGTGGTAGGGGCAGGTGAAGTCCTTGCGATTGCCGTGCCGCTCGCGGCAGAACCGCATGCCGCGGTGCGCGCAGACGTTCTCCACCACGTGAATCTCGCCGCCCGCGTCGCGCGTGAGGATCACCGAGCGCTCGCCGACCACGGTGCGCTTGTAGTCGCCGGGGTTGGGCACTTCTGCCTCCAGCCCGACGTAGCACCAGTGGCCGCGATAGAAGAAGCGTTCGAGCTCGCGCTTGTACAGCTCGTCGCTGGTATAGGCCAGGAAAGGAATGCGGTGCGTACCCTCGCCTTCCCAGCGCGCGCGCTCGGGAAAGACGGCCGATCGGTCATCCATGGTGTTGTCTCCGTTTGTCGTCGTGCGCGCCTGGCCGGCGCCGCGCGCATCGCACACATGATCCCGGCTGGCGCGCGATCAGCCAACAGGATTGTGGATATATTCATCATCACTATCAGTGATACGGTATCCGGAGGCGCACGCCAGTGGAACTACATGACATCGACCTGAACCTGCTGGTCGTCTTCCGCCAGTTGCTGCTGGAGCGGCGCGTGTCGCGCGTAGCCGAGACGCTGGGCGTGTCGCAGCCGGCCGTGAGCAATTCGCTGGCCAAGCTGCGGCGGCTTTTCGGCGACGACCTGTTCCTGCGCACGCCCGGCGGCATGCAGCCCACGACCTACGCCCAGCAGATGGCCGGGCCCGTGAACGAGGCCCTCGCCCTACTGCACGGCGGCATGAACCTGCGTGCCAGCTTCGAGCCGGCCACCTCGGATCGCGCCTTCACGCTGGGCATGACCGACATCGGCGAGATCTATTTCCTGCCCACGCTGGCGCAGCACCTGCGCCAGCACGCGCCGGGCGTGACGCTGAGCACCGTGCGCGATACCGCCGTGGATCAGCGCGAGGAACTCGCCTCAGGCCAGATGGACCTCGCCATCGGCCTCCTGCCGCAACTGCGCGCCGGCTTCTATCAACGCCGCCTGTTCACGCAGCGCTATATGTGCCTGATGCGACGCGGGCACCGGCTGGGCAGGAAGCGGCTGTCGCAGTCCGACTACGCGGCGGCCGAGCATCTGGTGGTGGTCGCGGCCGGCACAGGCCACGGTCAGGTCGATGCGCTTCTCGAGCGCAACGGCATCGAGCGACGCGTGCACCTGTCCGTTCCGCATTACCTGAGCGTGGGCCACATCCTGGCCGATTCCGACCTGATCGCCACAGTGCCGGAGCGGCTGGCCGACCGACTGCTGGAGCCCTTCGGCCTGGAAAAGGCCACGCACCCCGTCAAACTGCCCGACGTGGCGATCAACCTCTTCTGGCACGCGCGCTACCACCGCGATCCGGCCAACCGCTGGTTGCGCGGACTGGTGATCGAACTGTTCGCCGACAAACGTGCGCCCGCGACGGCGCGGCGCGGCACGGGCTGACCCGGGCAGGCCACATGCGAGAGTAAGGAAGACGCCCGGCCGCGTAGAACGCACGGTTGGCAAGCGGGAAAAAATGCATGGCTGGCCGGACGAGCCGATGGCTAGCAAAAAACGACCTTGGAGGTTGATGCCTCGGGTCGCCCCACGATGAAACGGCGGAAAGATCCTGGCGGGCTCTGTGGGCCAGTCACAGCTCTTTCGATGGATGAGATCCTAACTTATTTGATAATGATTCTCATTTGAAACCACTCAACCAGCGGGGCTATGTTGCCAGGCACGACGTCACATGTTGTCGATCATCACCTGCCCGAAGCCCGAGCAGCTGACCTGCATGGCACCGTCCATCAGGCGCGCGAAGTCGTAGGTCACGCGCTTGGACTCGATCGCCTTCTCCAGTGAAGCAATGATGAGGTCGGCCGCCTCGCCCCAGCCCATGTGGCGCAGCATCATCTCGGCCGACAGGATGCTGGATCCCGGATTGACGTAATCCTTGCCCGCGTACTTGGGCGCCGTGCCGTGGGTCGCTTCGAACATGGCCACGGTGTCGGACATGTTGGCGCCGGGCGCGATGCCGATGCCGCCCACTTGCGCGGCAAGTGCATCGGAGAGGTAGTCCCCATTGAGATTGAGTGTGGCGACCACGCTGTACTCGGCGGGCCGCATCAGGATCTGCTGCAGGAAGGCATCGGCGATGCTGTCCTTGACGATGATGTCGCGGCCGGTGCGCGGATTCTTGACGCGGCACCACGGGCCGCCATCGATGAGTTCGGCGCCGAATTCGCGCTGGGCCAGTGCGAAGCCCCAGTCGCGGAACCCGCCCTCGGTGAACTTCATGATGTTGCCCTTGTGCACGAGCGTCACGCTGGGCTTGTCGTTGTCGATGGCGTACTGGATGGCGCGACGCACCAGACGCTCGGTGCCCTCGATGGACACCGGCTTGACGCCCAGCGCAGAGGTTTCGGGAAAGCGCAGTTTCTTCACGCCGAGTTCGTCGATGAGAAAGCGGATGAGCTTGCGCGCTTTCTCGCTCTGCGCCTCGTACTCGATGCCGGCGTAGATGTCCTCAGAGTTCTCGCGGAACAGCGCCATGTTGGTCTTCTCGGGCTCACGCAGCGGCGAGGGCACGCCCTTGAAGTAGCGCACCGGGCGCAGGCAGACGTAGAGATCGAGTTCCTGGCGCAGGAGCACGTTGAGCGAGCGGTGGCCGCCGCCGACCGGCGTGGTCAGTGGGCCCTTGATGGACACCACGTAGTCGCGCACGACTTCGAGCGTCTCGGCCGGCATGGCCGCATCGCCGCCATAGAGGCGAGTGGCCTTCTCGCCGGCGTAGATCTCCATCCAATGGATACGCCGCTGGCCACCGTAGGCCTTGGCGACCGCCGCGTCGACCACCTTGATCATGACCGGTGTGGTGTCGACGCCCACGCCGTCGCCCTCGATGAAAGGAATGATCGGCTGGTCGGGAACGTTCAGCGACTGGTCTGCGTTGACGGTGATCTTCTGGCCTTGGGCAGGCACCCGGATGTGCTGGTAGGGCATGGAGGGAGAGTGGTTCAAAGCTGGCAACGGGCCGGGTCGCGCAACACCCGGAGAGCATCGGCGTGCGGCTCGCCGACAGGGAAAGCCCCCGGATTTTAGCGACACCCGGCAACACATCCGCCGTCAACGCGGCGCGCGTGAGCGCCGTTGAAGGATCACCTCTGATTCACAGAGGCGGCTTGCCAAACCAACGCATATCAAAGGATCACTGCCATGACCAAGTTCTTCGCCACCCTGATCGCCACGGCCTTCGCTGCGACGGCGTTCGCCCAGGCACCGGCGACCAAGCCGGCTCCCGCCGCTCCGGCCGCAGCAGCGGTGCCGGCTCCCGCCGCCACCCCGGCCCCCGCAGCCCCCGTGGCCGCCGCCCCCGCCCCGAAGGCCGAGCCCAAGATGGCCGCCAAAGATGGCGCCAAGGCCAAGCACACCAAGGTTGCCAAGAAGAGCAAGAAGGCCAAGAAGCACGACGCCATGCCCAAGGCCTGACGGCACCCGCCTGCCGCGCGCGTGGCAGGCGGATGGCTGTACAGTCGGGCGATCCCGTGTTGCGTGATCCCCCATGCGCCCTCAAAGTCAACGATCGCCGGCCTTCGCCGCGCGCCCTTCCCGCTCTTTCGTCCTGTCCCATTCGCTGGCGGTTGCGCTGGCGTTCGGTGGCCTGTCGGCCGTGACTATCGCACCGGCGACGGCGCAGCCGGCCACTGCGGCCGCGCAGGGATCTCCCCAACTCAATCTGCCGCGTGTCCGGCTCACCGCCGGCATGCATCTCATCGACGCCCAGGTGGCGCGCACGCCCGATCAGCAGGCCACCGGCCTGATGTTCCGGCAGGACATGCCCATCAACGAAGGCATGCTGTTCGTCTTCGACCAGCCGCGCCCGCAGTGCTTCTGGATGAAGAACACGCTGATTCCGCTCACGGCGGCCTTCGTCGACGATGACGGAACCATCGTCAACCTGGCAGACATGCAGCCTTTGTCGACCGCCTCGCATTGCTCGACTCGCCCCGTGCGCTACGTGCTCGAAATGAATCAGGGCTGGTTCGCGCGCAAGGGTCTGAAGGCAGGATTTCGGCTCGGCGGCGAGCCGTTCGCCGTCCGCAGATAGGACGGCCCACCGCGCCCCGTCCGGCATGACTTCTGCCTGACGGAGCCGCCCAGGCGAAAAAAAGCCGGCGCATCGCGCCGGCTTTCTTGTATGGAACGTCGCCCGTCTCAGGCGAAATTCTTGGCCGCGAATTCCCAGTTCACCAGCTTGTCGAGGAAGGTCTCGACGAACTTCGGGCGCAGGTTGCGGTAGTCGATGTAATAGGCATGCTCCCACACGTCCACGGTCAGCAGGGCCTTGTCATCGGTGGTCAGCGGCGTGCCGGCTGCACCGGTGTTGACGATGTCGACGCTGCCGTCGGACTTCTTCACCAGCCAGGTCCAGCCCGAACCGAAGTTGCCGACGGCGGACTTGGTGAACGCTTCCTTGAACGCGGCGTAGCTGCCCCACTTCTTGTTGATGGCCTCGGCCAGCGCGCCGGTGGGTTCGCCGCCGCCAGCGGGCTTCATGCAGTTCCAGAAGAATGTGTGGTTCCAGATCTGGGCGGCGTTGTTGTAGATGCCACCAGAGGACTTCTTCACGATTTCCTCGAGCGGCATGTTCTCGAACTCGGTGCCCTTCTGCAGATTGTTCAGGTTCACGACATAGGCGTTGTGGTGCTTGCCGTGGTGGTACTCCAGCGTCTCCTTGGAGTAGTGGGGCGCCAGCGCATCGATCGCATACGGGAGCGGGGGAAGCGTGTGTTCCATGGTTTCCTCGTGGTGTTGTTGAACTGAAAACAGAGTCGATTGTAGGAAGAACTTTCAGCGCCTCGCGCTCACCGTGAGGTCAACCTCACCGTCGGCAAGGGTTGCCACCACCGGCTGGCCCGACCGCAGGCTGGCGGCCTGCGTGATGGGCTCGCCCTCGCCATCGGCCAACCAGGCATAGCCGCGCTGCAGCACCAGCGTCGGGTCGAGCAGAGCGAGCGCGCGCTGAGCGTCCGCCAGACGCACGCGATGGCGGTCGATGGCCAGAGCACTGGCTGTTGGCCACTGGCGTCCAGCGTCTTCCTGCCTCGCACGCGCAAGCGCAAGCGCTCGGGACATGGCCTCGCGCAATCGCATCCCCTGGTGCTGCAAGCCGACCTGCTGGCGTGCCAGCAAGGCCGAGGGCCGCCCCAATCGGTGCGCCGCGCGGTCGATCCGCTGGGCCTGCATGTCGAGGCGGCGCCGCACGGTGTCGATCAGGCGGCCTTGCATCAGCTCGACGGCATGCAGCCATGCCTGCCGCGGTTGTGCAGCGATCTCGGCGGCCGCAGTGGGCGTCGGCGCACGCACGTCGGCGCAGAAATCGGCGATGGTGAAGTCAGTCTCGTGACCGACGCCGCTGATCAGCGGTACCGGGCTGCGGGCGATGGTGCGGGCCAGCCGCTCGTCGTTGAAAGCCCACAGGTCCTCGATCGAGCCCCCGCCGCGCACCAGCAGGATGACGTCGGGCGCGCCCGGCAGCTTCGCCTCGATACGCGCATACAGCGATTCGAGCGCCCGCACCAGGTCGCCGGGCGCGGCCTGACCCTGCACCTGCGCCGGGGCGATGACGACCGGCACGTGCGGTGCCCGGCGGCGCAGTGCCGTCACCACGTCGTGCAGCGCCGCCGCACCCGGCGAAGTGACGACACCGATGCTGCGCGCAGCCA
>JAGOCV010000174.1 GCA_017998575.1 Burkholderiaceae bacterium | reverse complement strand
CGCGCAGGCCAGCGTGAGGCCGGCCAGCCCCGCGCCGACGATGACGACGTCGTGCTCGCCGTCGGTGCCGGCCTCCAGCTCGGGCGGGCGCACGAACGGGTACTCGGGCAGCGAATAGCCGCTGCCTTGCGTGAACTCGTAGGCGTTGACGAACGCCACGGGGGCGTAGGGGGTGCGGGTCTCCGTCAGGGGCATCGTGGCCTCTCGTCTTGTCGTCAGGGCATGGATCGGCCGCTGCCCCCGGGCGGCCCGTGATCGCGGGGCGGAGGCGTCAGCGCGGCTGGCCGCCGGGCACGAACTCGGGCCGGTCGTTGGCCTGCGGCTTGAGCGCGGCGGTCTCGCGCCCGGCCGCGCGGTCGGCGCGCCACTGCTCCTTGCGCGCCGTCCATTCCTTCAGGCGCTGATGGGCGGTGGTGCTTTCCTTGAGCATCTGGAACTCGTCTGCCAGCTGGGCGGTGAGTTCGAGCCGCACACCATTGGGGTCGAAGAAGTAGATGCTCTTGAAGATGTGGTGGTCGGTCACGCCCAGCACCTCGATGCCTTCGGCCAGCAGGCGTGTCTTCATGGCTTCGAGGTCGGCCACCGAATCGACGCGGAACGAGATGTGGTTGACCCACGCCGGCGTGTTGGGCGAGGGCTCGGACTTCACGTCGTCGCCCAGGTCGAAGAAGGCGATGAACGAGCCGTCCTGCAGGCGGAAGAAGAAGTGCGTGTAGGGGCAGTACTCGCCCGTGCTGGGCACGTAGTCGCTCTGGATGATGTGATAGAGCGGCAGGCCCAGGATGTCTTCGTAGAAGTGCCGCGTTTCCTCGGCATCGCGCGCGCGCCAGGCGAAGTGGTGCAGCTGGTGGATGGGCGCCGGCGCGGGCAGCGTGCTGCTCAGGCCCGGGGCGGCAGGGGTGTCGAGAACGGCGGCCATGGCGTGTCTCCTGATGTCGGTGTCCCCGCGGATGCGGATTCAACTATTCGTAATTCGTTTACTGTATCGTAATTCGAGGAGCATTCCAAGCACCCCGCGCCAGGGTCTCATGGATGATCCAGCGCCTCCACGCGCTGCTGCAGTTGCGCCCGGAATCCTGCAAACGCCTGCAGTCTCAGCACTGACGCGCGGTACATCAGTCCCGAGGTGTAGACGCCGACGGGCTCGCGCGTATGCAGTGGTGCCAGTCCATGTTGCGCCGCCAGCGCGGTGAGGGTGGAGGGCAGCAGCATGACGTGCTGCGCCGCCTGCAGCAGGCGGAAGCCGGCCTGCAGCGCGCTGGTTTCCACCGAGGGCGGTGGCAGCGTCAGTCCCGCGCGCTCGAACCAGCGGCTGCTGAACTGGCGGCCGGTCACCGACTCGGCGAACCAGATCCAGAGCACGTCCGCCAGGTCGCGCGGGCGCAGGCCGCTGCGGCCAGCCAGCGGATGCGAGCGGCTGGCGAACAGGCGGTGCTCGACCTCGAGCAGCGGCTCGTACACCAGCCGACCGTCGCGCTCCTGGCGGGGTGGCAGCCCTCCCAGCACGGCGTCCAGACGTCCTTCGGACAGCATCGGCAGCGTCGTCTCGTTGAGCCCGCTGGAGAGATGGATGCGCACGCGCGGCATGCGCACCTGCAGCGCCGCCACCGCGTCGGGAACCAGTTCATACACCCACGCCGGGCCGGCTGCCACGCGCAATTCGCCGGTGCCGCCGCCCAGCAGGTCGTTGATCTCGCCCACGGCGTAGTCGCAGGTCAGGCCTACCAGGTGCGCGTGATGCTGGAGTGCCTCGCCGAACTTGGTGAGCGTCATGCCGTGCGGATGACGCTCAAACAGCTCCACGCCCAGGCCCGACTCCAGATCCTGGATGCGGCGGGTGAGGGCCGACTGGCTCAGGTGCTGGCGCTGGGCCGCGCTACGGATGGTGCCGGTCTCGGCCACGGCGAGGAAATCCAGCAGCAGGTGTGCGCGTCGCAGCAGCTTGTGGGGGGCCAGGAGCGTGTCGGGAATGGGCATAGGTTTCCTGCAGGTTGCGTGATGCGCTCGGCGCATCGACCGTTCGGAAATTAACACTTCCGCACATCGCGGCACACACCTAGAGTCGGCCGTTCCCCCAGGAGACAGTCTCGACAAGGAGTCATCAATGATGAAGCGTTCGTTCATCCGCACGGCGGTCGCCACTTTCGCGGTCGGCCTCGGCATGGCCTCGGTGCAGGCCCAGACCTTCCCCATCAAGCCCATCACCGTCGTCGTGCCCTTCGCGGCGGGCGGTGCCGCCGACGTGCTGGCGCGCGTGATCTCGCAGGAAGCCTCGGCCGCGCTCGGCCAGCCCATCATCATCGACAACCGCGGCGGCGCTGGCGGCAGCATCGGCGCGGCGGCCGTAGCCAAAGCGCCAGCCGACGGCCACACTTTGCTGTTCGTGGCCGCCGGCCATGCCGGCATGGGCGCGCTCTATCCGCGCCTCACGTTCGACCCGGTGAAGGATTTCGCTCCCGTGATCGGCCTGGCCAGGGCGCCCATCGCCATCGCGGTGAACGCACAGTCGAAGTACCGCACGCTCGCCGACCTGGTGGCCGATGCCAAGGCGCGGCCCGGCGCGCTCAACTGCGCCGGCGGTGGCGGTGGCGCCACGGTGACCAACCTCGCGTTCGAGCTGCTCAAGTCCGAGCTCGGCCTGCAGATCACGGCCGTGCCGTACAAGGGCTCGGCGCCGGCCATCACCGGCCTGATCGCCGGCGAGATCGACTGCGATTCGGATGCCGCCTCGTCCATCCTGCCCATGGTGCAGGGCGGCAAGCTGCGCGCCCTGGCCGTGACCACGGCGCAGCGCGCCTCGGCCCTGCCTGACACGCCGACGGTGGCCGAGACGGTGCGCCCGGGCTTCGCGGCCTCGGTCTGGTATGGCCTGCTGGCGCCCGCCGGCACCCCCAAGCCCGTTGTCGACCGCCTGCACCGCGAGTTCCAGGCCGCCATGGACAAGCCCCAGGTGCGAGAGCGCCTGAAGGCCCTGGCCGCCGACCCGATGAATGCCGACCCGGCCGCCTTCGGCCAGTTCATGGCCAGCGAGACCACGCGCTGGAGCGGTGTGATCCAGAAGCTTGGCCTCAAGGCCGACTGAGCATCGCCGCAGCGCGCAGCAGTTTCCCGGGGCGCGCGAGCGCCCCGTTTCGATTCCTCCAGGCCTTGTCATGCAGCACGACAACGAAAACTTCCGGGGCGTCATCGGACGCACCTACCGCGAGTCCCGCCCGCACTGGCCCGCGCCCGCAGCCGCGCCCGGCGGCGCGCCCAACGTGGTCTTCATCGTGCTGGACGACGTCGGCTTTTCCGACATCGGCTGCTACGGCTCCGAGATCCGCACGCCGCGCATGGACCAGCTGGCGGCCGGCGGCCTGCGCTACAGCAACTTCCACGTGACGGCCATGTGCTCGCCCACGCGCGCCTGCCTGCTCACGGGCCGCAATGCGCACGCGGCCGGCGTGGGGGCGATCGCCGAATGGTCCAACGGCTTTCCGGGCTACCAGGGCCGCATGAGCCGCAAGACCGCGACGGCCGCCGAGATCCTGGCCGACCACGGCTACGGGACCTACGCCATCGGCAAGTGGCACCTGTCGAGCCTGGACCACTACGGCGTCGCCGGGCCGCACCCGCACTGGCCGCTGGGCCGCGGCTTCTCGCGTTGGTACGGCTTCCTGGGCGGCTACGTGGACCACTGGAACCCCGATCTGCACGAGGACAACCATCCAATCCGGCTCGATCCCAAGCCCGAGGGCTACCACCTGAGCGAAGATCTGGTGGACCACGCCATCGGCCAGATCCGCGACCACCTCACCACAGCCAGGGGGCGGCCGTTCTTCACCTACCTCGCCTTCGGCGCCGCGCATTGGCCGCACCATGTGCCCGAGGCGTACATCGCCCGCTACGCTGGCCGCTACGACGGCGGATGGGACGCCGTCCGCGATGAACGCCTGGCCCGGCAGAAGGCCATGGGTCTGGTGCCTCCGGACACGGAACTGGCGCCGCGCAATCCCGGCATCGAGGCGTGGGAGCAGTTGTCGGCAGATGACCGGCGCGTGCGTGCCCGCCTGCAGGAAACCTACGCCGCCTTCATGGAGCACACCGACGAGCAGATCGGCCGCGTGATCGACGAGCTGGCGCGTCTGGGCCAGCTGAACAACACGGCGATAGTGCTGCTGTCGGACAACGGCGCCAGCGGCGAGGGTGGGCAGACAGGCGCGGTGAGCATCCGCAAGCACATGCTCACCGAGAAAGAAGACACTGCCTACGGGCTGGCGAATCTCGACACCATCGGCTCGGAACATTCGTTCCCGCATTACCCGATGGGATGGGCGCAGGTGTCGAACACACCACTCAAGTGGTTCAAGAAGAACACGCACGGAGGCGGCATCCGCGCGCCGCTGATCGTGCACTGGCCCGACCGCATCCGCGCGCGCGGCGAGATCCGCCACCAGTACCACCACGTCATCGACGTGCTGCCCACGCTGCTGGAGGCCGGCGGCATGGAGGCGCCGCGCATCTACCGTGGCGTGGAGCAGCTGCCAATGCACGGCATCAGCATGGTCTACACCTTCGATGAGCCGGAGGCGCCGACGCGCAAGGCCGTGCAGCACTTCGAGATCGTGGGCGACCGCGCGATCTGGCACGAAGGCTGGAAGGCGGTGTCGCGTCACGCCAAAGGCGATGACTTCGAGACCGACCGCTGGGAGCTCTACAACCTGCAGGAAGACTTCGCCGAGGTGCACGATCGCGCGGCGGAGCGGCCCGAGCACCTGAAGCAGCTCATCGCGCTGTGGTGGGTGGAGGCTGAAAAGTACGGCGTGCTGCCGCTGGATGACCGCGAGACCGAGCGCGCCTTCGACTGGTTCCGCAACAACACCCCCAGCCGCTACGACTACCTGCCCGGCAATTCGCGCGCGGACCGCCTGATGGTGCCCGCCATCAACGAGCGCAGCTGGCGGCTCGACGCGCACCTGAACGTGGTCGACGCTGCCGCCGCGCGCGGCGTGGTGCTGGCCTGCGGCAACCGCTTCGCCGGCTTCACGCTGTACTGCGAGGATGGCGAAGCGGTGTTCGAGTACGTCTTCACCGAGCAGACCTCGTACCTGCTGCGTGCGCGCTTGCCGGCCGGCGTGCATACCGTCACCGTCGGCCTGGCGCGCCGTGGCGAAGGTGGGCGATTCGTGCTCATGCTCGATGGCCTGGAGCAGGCCGCCGTGGATGTGCCCAGGCTGTGGACCACCTACGGCGTGACGGCCGGCGTGACCTGCGGCTATGCGAACGTGCCGGTCAGCCGTGCGTGGAAGCCGCCGTTCGAAGCCGCCTCGGGTCTGGTGGAGCGGGTGTCCTTGGAGATCGAAGGTGCGCCGGCGCAGCCGGTGGGGGCGTTTGCGGCGTTGATGCAGGAGGAGTGATTTCCTCTTGCGCGTGGTGCGTGTCGGGAGGGGGTGCCTGGCGCACGGGGCCGCGCTTGCCGGCAACACCTCACGCGAGAAGCAACCTCAACGCGTCGTCGTCGTGAAGATGTGATTGCGCCCCTCCACGCAATACGTCTGCGCGTGGAAGATGGCACGGTCCTTCGCGTAGTGCACGCGATCGAGCAGCACATACAGCTGCGGCTTGTGGCTCGGCCGGTCCCAGCCGACGGTGCCCGAGTACACGGCGTGGTATTCCACATGCGTGCGGTCGGTGCGCACGCCCAGGCGCGCGAAGATGTCCATGAACGACAGCGTGAACAGGCTCTCGTCCAGATCTTGAGGAAACAGGTGATCGACGTAGCGGTCGTAGCCGTAGCTCAGCAGCTCGTCGTCGCTGTAGACCGCGCGCTCGGTGTAGAGCACGCGGCTGCCGGCGGGCAGGCCGAGCTTGTGCGTCTCGGCCAGCGTGCCGGTGCGGCGCTCGAGCTTGTGCAACACGATGCGCGGCGTGCGACCCTGCTGGCGGATTGAATCGGTGAGAGATTCGAAATGGCCCATGCCCATGGGCGCCTGCGGCGGCGCGGGCGGGCTCACCAGCGTGCCCACGCCGCGCTGGATGCGCAGCTGGCCCTCGGTCACCAGTCGGCTGATCGCCTCGCGGATGGTGTTGCGCGACACCGAGTACGCGGCGGCCAGCGCCGTCTCGGCCGGGATCGCCTGGCCTGGCGCCCATTCGCCCTCGGCCAGCCGGCGGCGCAGATCCTGCGCCAGGCGGTCGGGCAGGGTCAGCCGGCCGGCGCCGGTGGGCGCGGTCATCGGGTCACGCATGGCCGTGGATGGTCATGACGTGAGGGCCGCCCACGACTTGCGCTCGCCGGCGAAGTTCTTGTAGACCTGATCGCCCGCCACGATGGGATCGAAGCGCACCGGCTCCCCGGCGGCGAAATCCTTCGCGTCGATCACCTGGTGGTAGTTGGGATGCACGAACAGCGGGATCGAATAGCGCTCGCGGCCCGAGCGGTTGATCACGCGGTGCAGGGCCGACTTCAGGCGGCCGTTGGTCCAGCGCGTGAGCAGCTTGGCCACGTTGAGCACGATGGCGCGCTCGTCAGGCACCACGGGCAGCCAGTCCTTATCTGGGCCCAGCACTTCCAGGCCACCGTTCATGTCCTGGATCAGCAGCGTGATCAGGCCCTGGTCTTCATGCGCGCGCACGCCTTCGTCGGCGATGTGCTGCACCGCTTCCTGCGGCGGGTAGTGCACCACGCGCATGTTGGAATAGGTGTTGCGCGACACGTTGGCGAAGAAGTCGTGCGGCGCGCCCAGGTGCACGGCGAAAGCCTCCAGCACGCGCTCGCCCACCGTGAACAGCTGCTGGTAGCAGGTCTCCAGCCGTTCGCGGAACAGCGGCACCTCAACCGGCCAGGGCGTGGCCGCATAGAAGGGCAGCGACAGCAGCGCCGGATCTTCCGGCGGAATCGGATGACCCATGCTGAAGGCTTCCTGACCGCTGGGCTTCTGGCCGGGCTTGGCGTTGTCGAACATCGGCTGGAAACCGCGGTTCGTCTTGCGTTCCTGGTAGGGCGCCTTGGCTTCTTCGCTCTGGCCGAAGAAATCCTGCGCGGCGCGGAAGGTGTCGGCGATCACGGCTTCGGGCACGCCGTGGCCCACCAGCTTCATGAAGCCGTAGGTCTGCGCGGCCTCGCCGAGCTGGCGGGCGATGTCGGCGCGCGCGGCGGCGTCGCCCGTGAGCAGGGGCGCGATGTCGATGGTCGGAATCGCGTGGACGGTCGAGGTCATGGAAACGTCTCCTGTGATGTGTCGGCGCGCTGCGCGCTCACTGGCTCTTGATGGCGGGGTTGAAGGCGTTGGTCATCACCTCGGCCACCGGTGCCACGCGCGGAATCTGCTCGTATTCCTTGTAGAAGGCCATGGCGGCTTCCCACGTCTTGGGGTCCATCCACAGCAGGCCGCGCGCCTTGGTGTCGGCGCTCACGTTCATGGGGTTCTGCACCTTGAAGCGCCAGGCCAGCTTGTCGGCACGTTCGATCTGCTGCGGGTAGGCATCGACCAGCTTCACCGCCTCGGTGGGGTTGTCGATCGTGAACTTCATGCCCTTGGCCACGGCGCGGCTCACCTTGCGCACCAGCTCGGGGTTTTCGCGCGTCATCTTCGTGGTGGTGAACAGCACGTCGCCGTACGAGGGCACACCGTACTGCGTGAAGCGCATCGCCTTCCAGACCTTGCCCTTGACGGCCGCCGGCGCGCCCGGCTTGGCGGCTTCCTGCTCGACCTGGTAAGTCTGGTTGTGCAGCATGCCGGTGAAGAAGTCGACCTTGCCCACCATCAGCGGCTCGGCGTTGGCCAGCACCGTTTCCATCTTGATCTTGGAGATGTCGAGGTTGTTGCGCTTGGCGAAGGCCTTGATGAACAGGTCGCCGTCGGATTGCAGGCCCAGGCGCTTGCCTTCGAGGTCCTTGGGCGTGGGGTCCGGATCGCCGGGGTTGCCCAGCGTGATGTAGGCGTAGGGCAGATCCTGGATCAGCGCGCCGATGGCCACCACGTCCACCGGCGTGGGGGCCAGGCGGGCCAGGAAGATGTGCGAGGCGCCGACCACGCCGAACTGGGCCTGGTTCACGCCCACGGTGGGAATCGGGTTCTTGCCCGGGCCGCCGTCGATGAAGTTCACCTTCAGGCCTTCCTCGGCGAAGTAGCCCTTGGCATCGGCCACCATCAGGCCGGCGTACTGGCCGTTGCGCAGCCACGAGAAGGCGATCTTCACTTCTTCCAGCGGGGCCTGCGCGGCCGCGCCAGTGGCGAAGCTGGCGCCGGCAATCAGGGTGAGGGCGAACTTGACGAGGGGCGAACGCATGGGGACTTCCTTGGCT
>JAGOCV010000173.1 GCA_017998575.1 Burkholderiaceae bacterium | reverse complement strand
TCGATGTAGAGGCGGCGGTCCTTCTGGCCTTCGGGGCCGGTCTGGTGCGTCTTGAGCTGCATGCCCAGGATCTGCTCGGCCAGCTTCTTCACGTCGTCGATGGTCTTGGCGACCTTCACGCCGCCGCCCTTGCCGCGGCCGCCCGCGTGGATCTGGGCCTTGACCACCCACACCGGGCCGCCGAGCTTCTGCGCGGCTTCCACCGCTTCCTGCACCGTGAACGCGGGAATGCCGCGGGGCACCGGTACACCAAACTTGCGCAAGATTTCCTTGGCTTGGTATTCGTGAATCTTCATGGAGTCTCTCTTAGGAGTCGGGGATGGAGGCTGCGGGGCCGCGCGAGGGCGTGCGTTCGCCGGGCGGATGGCAGGGCCGCCGCGAACTGTATCATGCTGCGATGCACAATTTTCGTGCGTGCCGTCTATAGTGGGAACCCGACCCCGACGGGCCGCTCCCACCCTTCCACGCCCCCATCACTCCGGTTATTGCACCATGTCCAAGGTTTTCATCGATGGCGAAGCCGGCACCACCGGCCTGCAGATCCGCGAACGGCTCGCGTCCATGGCCGGCGTCGAACTGATCAGCATCGACCCCGCACGCCGCAAGGACCCGGCCGCCAAGCGCGAACTGATCGCCGAGGCCGACCTCGTCATCCTGTGCCTGCACGACGACGCTGCGCGCGAAACGGTGGCCATGGTCGATGCCCTGCCAGACCGCCGGCCGCGCATCATCGACGCCTCCACCGCGCACCGCACGGCGGCCGGCTGGGTTTATGGCTTCCCCGAACTCGCGGCCGGGCAGGCCGACGCAGTGGCTGCGGCCGAACGCGTGGCCAACCCGGGCTGCTACGCCACAGGCGCCATCGCCATCGTGCGTCCGCTGGTGGATGCCGGCCTGCTGCCGGCCGGCCACGCCATCGCGCTGCCTTCGGTGAGCGGCTATTCGGGCGGCGGGCGCAGCATGATCGAGGCCTACGAGGCCGGCACGGCGCCGCTGTTCGAAACCTACGCACTGGGCCTCAAGCACAAGCACATTCCCGAGATCATGAAATACACGGGGCTCACCGAGCGCCCGGTGTTCATCCCCTCGGTGGGCAATTTCCGCCAAGGCATGCTGGTTCAACTGCCGCTGCACCTGGACGCCCTGCCCGGCAAGCCGTCGGCGGCCGACCTGCACGCGGCGCTCTCGGCCCATTATGCGAAGAGCAACACGCCCGAGCAGTACGTGAAGGTGCTGCCGCCCACCGACGACGGCAAGCTCGACGCGCTGGCGCTCAACGACACGAACGAACTCGAAATCCGCGTGTTCCCCAACGAGGACCACCGCCACGCCGTGGTGATCGCGCGCCTGGACAACCTGGGCAAGGGCGCGAGCGGTGCCGCCGTGCAGAACCTGCGCCTGATGCTGGGCATTTAGCTCACCCCCAGGCTTCGCGCACTTCGCCTGAGACGCCCCCTCACTCGTCGTCATCGCCGCCGCGCACCACGCGGCGGATCACCTCGGGCGCGAAGCCCCGCGCGGCGAGGAAGCGCATCTGCCGGGCGCGGGCTATCGCATCCGCCGGAGGTTCGCCGAATTTGCGCTTCCACACCTCGCGCGCGCGGGCCGGCTCGCTGGCCTTGAGCGCCTGCAGCGCTTCGGCCATGGCCTCGGGCTCCAGCCCTTTGGCCAGCATTTCCTGCCGCACGCGCGCCGTGCCGAGACGCGCGCCGCGCCGCCAGGCCAGCGATTCGGCCACGCGGCGGGCGTCGATGAAGCCCTTGGCCGTGAGTTCGTCGAGCACGCGGGCCAGCTGGCCGGGCTCTTCCTCATGGGCAGCGAGCTTGCGTTCGAGCTCGAGCCTGGAATGCTCGCGGCCCGCCAGATAGCGCAGCGCACGGCCCTTGAGCGAGAGCGCGGGCCGCGTCGTCGCCACGGGCTTACTCGTCGTCGGCCGCGGTGTTCACGGCCGGTGCCAGCAGGGCAATGCCCAGGCCTTCGCGCACCTTGTTCTCGATCTCGTAGGCCAGATCGGGGTTCTCGCGCAGGAATTCGCGCGCGTTGTCGCGGCCCTGGCCGATCTTCTCGCCGTTGTAGGCGTACCAGGCGCCCGACTTCTCGACGATGCGTGCGTTCACGCCCATGTCGATGATCTCGCCCTCGCGGCTGATGCCCTCGCCGAACAGGATGTCGAACTCGGCCGTCTTGAACGGGGGCGAGACCTTGTTCTTGACCACCTTGACCTTGGTCTCGTTGCCGATGGCCTCGTCGCCCTTCTTGATGGTGCCGGTGCGACGGATATCGAGACGCACCGAGGCGTAGAACTTCAGCGCGTTGCCGCCGGTGGTGGTTTCGGGGCTGCCGAACATCACGCCGATCTTCATGCGGATCTGGTTGATGAAGATGACCATGCAGTTGGTCTTCTTGATGGTGGCGGTGAGCTTGCGCAGCGCCTGGCTCATGAGGCGGGCCTGCAGGCCGGGCAGGCTGTCGCCCATCTCGCCCTCGATTTCGGCCTTGGGCGTGAGCGCGGCCACCGAGTCGACCACGATCAGATCCACGGCGCCAGAGCGCACCAGACTGTCGACGATTTCGAGCGCCTGCTCGCCGGTGTCGGGCTGGCTGATGAGCAGGTCGGACACCGTCACGCCCAGCTTCTGGGCGTACTGGATGTCCAGCGCGTGCTCGGCATCGACGAAGGCGCACTGGCCGCCCTGCTTCTGCATTTCGGCGATGACCTGCAACGTGAGCGTGGTCTTGCCCGAGCTTTCCGGGCCGTAGATCTCGATCACGCGGCCGCGCGGCAGGCCGCCCACGCCCAGCGCGATGTCCAGGCCCAGCGAGCCGGTGGAGACCACCTGGATGTCCTCGATCGCCTCGCCTTCGCCCAGGCGCATGATCGTGCCCTTGCCGAACTGCTTCTCGATCTGCGCCAGCGCGGCTTGCAGCGCCTTGGCTTTTTCACTGTTGGGGGCCAGGCCCTTGACGGGTGCGTCCATGAATTTCTCCTTGGAAATCAATCGGTTAGGTTTTTCGCGAGTCACTGTTTCGAAATACAGACTGGATACTTGACCAGTACTGTAGAGGCCCGATAGATTGCCGTAAACCCATTTTTTGGTCAGTTTGCCTTACCATTTGGCAATGACCGACAGCTCGCTTTCCATTCACGCCGACGACTGGCGGCAGACCCATCTGGGCCGGCTGCTTGGCCATGCCATGCGGCGCTTCGACGACCGCGTGCGCCACCTGATGGCGCATGACGTTCACGTGCCGCTGGCCTTGTCCAATCTGGCGGCGCGCGATCAGGTCAGTGCTGCCCACATCCACATCACGCGCCACCTGCCGCTGGGGGGTGCACGGCTGACCGAGCTGGCCGAGTTCGCGGGGATGAGCAAGCAATCCATGGCGCAACTGGTAGACCAATGCGAGGCCTGGGATCTGGTGAGGCGCGCGTCCGACGCGCACGATGCGCGCGCGCGCCGCATCGTCTTCACTGAAACGGGCCGGGCCTGGCTGCGCGCGTTCGAATCGGCTGTGGCACAGGCGGAAGCCGAGTTCCGCGCCGAGGTGGGCGACGAGGTGGCGGCCGTGGTCTCGATCGGCCTGGAGGCTTATGCGGGCGGCGTCGGCTGAGCCGGCCGCCGTCCCGTCGGCCCGCGCACGGCCGACAGCGCCAGCGGCTGCGAATCGACCTCCATGAACGCATCCCGGCGCACGTCGAAATCCCAGCGCTCCACGACGCAGGCCCGACCACCGGCGACCGGCGCCGAGCGCACCAGGTTGACCGAATTGGGTGTGCCCGCGCGCACGCGCGACGACAGCGCGGTACCCGCCTGCACGGCCCACACCACGCGGCTGCCCGGACGCAAGCCCGGCAGCCGCCGCACGAAGGGCAGGTGGATGTGGCCGCCCATGATCAGGTCAGCGCCGGCGCGGCGCCAGATGGAGACCGCCCGCTCATGGCCATGCAGCAGGTTGGCCTCGTCCTCGCGCCGGGTCACTGCCACGGGCTGGTGCACGGCGACGATGCGCAGTTGCCCCGGCGCGGCGCGCAGCAGCCGGCGCGCGACGCGCTCGATCTGCTCGGGCGAGAGCTCGCCATCCTTGTGCCGCCACGCCCGCGTGGTGTTGAGCCCCAGCACCAGCATGTCCGGCGCATCCCATTCGGGCTCGAGTTCGGGGCCGAACGCGTGCGTCCAGCGCCGGTACGGGGCGAACAGCCGCGCGCCCAGGTCAAACAGCGGAATGTCGTGGTTACCCGGAATAGCCAGCACGCGCGGCACATCGAGCCGGGCGAGAAAGGCCCGGGCGGCATCGAACTGGGCGGTGGTGGCGCGCTGCGTCACGTCACCCGTGAGGAGCACGGCATCGGGCGCCTGCTCTCGCACCCAGCGCACCAGTGCCTCGGCCACCGGCGCCTGCTCGGTGCCGAAGTGGGGGTCGGAGATCTGCACCAGCCGCGTCATGCGCGCTCGGCCTCCAGTGCCGGCGGTGGCTTGACCAGCCACAGCGGCTGCGGCGCGACGCGAAAGCGCAGCGGCATCGTCATCCAGGTGAGTTCGCCGTCGGTGGCCACGCGCACGCGGCGGGCCTGGGCGCCGTTGCTCACCTCCAGCGCGGCGGTGGCGAAACTGTGCACGTGGGGATCGTCGTCCAGGCGCCCCAGCGCCGCGCGCAGCAGCATGCCGAACATGGCCGCACGGCCCACGGGCTGCAAGGCCACGACGGCCAGCGCACCGCGCTCCACATCGTCGGCCTCGGCCAGCCCGACCTGCTCGAACTGCAGGGCGTTGTTGCCCACGAACAGCGTGGGCGTGGTCACGTCGTGTGCCTGGCCCCCGGCGCGCAGGCGCAGGCGCCAGTTGCGCACGCCCCGCAGCAGGGTGGCCACGGCCGAGAACGCCGCCACCCGGCGGCTGCGGCCGAAGCGCTGCTTGGCGACCTCGCGGTCGGCCAGTACGCGCGCGTAAAGGCCCAGGCTGGCGTTGACGATGAACACACGGTCGTTCACCTGGCCGGCCTGCACCGGCTCCAGGTGGCCCGCCAGCAGCGCGGCCACGGCCTCGTCCAGTTCCTGCGGAACGCCGTGGTCGCGGCCGAAATAGTTGAAGGTGCCCTGCGGCAGCACGCCGAAAGCGCAACCCGCCGGCAACGCGGCCTGGGCCACGGCACTGAGGGTGCCGTCGCCACCCACGGCCACCGCGATGCCCCGCGCCTGCAACGCCGCCCGCACGGCCTGGTGCGCCACCTGCGCCACGGGCCGCCCGCGCCCGATCTCGAACCACTCGCAGCGGCGGCCTGCAGCCGCGCACGCCGCATCCACGCGCTCGCGCGTCGGATCGCCTTCGTGGCGGCCCGAACCAGGGTTGAAGACGATGAACAGGGGCGGGTGGGGCGCCAGCGGGGGTGGGGTCATGGTGCGCAGCCGAGTATCGGCACGCCGCCGGCGGCGCCATGTCAGCGAAAACCGCGTCCTCGGTTGCACCACGACGTTCTTAGAATGGGCAACGACCACATGAAGACCCAGCCGGGGCACAGGAGACGACATGCGCATCCTCATCGCGGAAGACGACCAGGTGCTGGCCGACGGCCTGTTGCGCACGCTGCGTGCCTCGGGCGCGGTGGTGGACCACGTGGCCAGCGGCACCGAGGCCGACACGGCCCTGGTCACCAACAACGAGTTCGACCTGCTGATCCTCGACCTGGGCCTGCCCCGGCTGCACGGGCTGGAAGTGCTGCGCAAGCTGCGCGGTCGAGGCTCGTCCATCCCGGTGCTGATCCTCACCGCCGCCGACAGCGTGGAAGAGCGCGTGAAGGGCCTCGACTACGGCGCCGACGACTACATGGCCAAGCCGTTCTCGCTGCAGGAGCTGGAGGCGCGCGTGCGCGCCCTCACGCGGCGCGGCATGGGCGCCACCAGCAGCTCGATCAAGCACGGCCCGCTGGTGTACGACCAGGCCGGCCGCGTGGCCACCATCGACGGCCGCATGGTGGAGCTGTCGGCGCGCGAGCTCGGCCTGCTCGAAGTGCTGCTGCAGCGCGCGGGCCGCCTGGTCAGCAAGGACCAGCTGGTCGAGCGCCTGTGCGAGTGGGGCGAGGAGGTGAGCAACAACGCCATCGAGGTGTACATCCATCGCCTGCGCAAGAAGATCGAGAAAGGGCCGATCCGCATCGCCACGGTCCGCGGCCTCGGCTACTGCCTTGAAAAAATCCCCGGCTGACATGGAGCCCACACGCTTACCCACTGCGTGTGGGTCGCTGCCCCCCGAGGGGGCCGCTCGTGGACGGGTGCCCCGACGCGCCCGCACTGCGTGTCGGTCGCTGCCCCCCGGGGGGGCCGCTCGCGCGTGGCCCCGGCGGAGCCGGGGCGGCCAAGCCTTTGGCTTGGGCGCTCGGAGCGTTCCCTTGTGAAGATTTTTCAGAGAGAGCAGCGTTCGCTGTTCGGAGAAATCCTCGACTGGATGCTCACGCCGCTGCTGCTGCTGTGGCCCGTGAGCCTGGCGCTGACCTGGCTGGTGGCGCAGGGTATCGCCAACCGACCCTTCGATCGCGCGCTCGAATACAACGTGCAGACGCTGGCGCAACTGGTGGTGGTCAGCGGAAACCGCGTGCAGTTCTTCCTGCCGCAGCCGGCGCGCGAGATCCTGCGCGCCGACGATTCCGACCAGGTTTACTACCAGGTGATGGGCAGCGACGGCCACTTCCTCGCGGGCGAGCGAGATCTGCCCGCGCCGCCCGACGAGGCGCGCGCCATGGCGCCCGGCCTGGTGCACCTGCGCGATGACGAGATGCGCGGCCTGGCCGTGCGCGTGGCCAGCACCTGGGTGGCGGCCGATCTGGCCGGTACATCACCGGTGCTGGTGCAGGTGGCCGAAACGCGCGGCAAGCGCTCGGTGCTGGCCACCGAGATCATCAAGGGCGTGATGCTGCCGCAGTTCGTCATCCTTCCGCTGGCCGTACTGCTGGTGTGGATGGCGCTGGTGCGCGGCATCAAGCCGCTGTCGCAGCTGGAGGCGCGCATCCGCGCACGCCGGCCCGACGACCTCTCGCCGCTGGACGACAAGGCCGTGCCCATGGAGGTGGCGCCGCTGGTGTCGTCAGTCAACGGCCTGCTGACGCGGCTGAAGGATTCCATCGCCACGCAAAAGCGCTTCCTGGCCGACGCGGCGCACCAGCTCAAGACACCCCTGGCGGGCCTGCGCATGCAGGCCGACCTGGCCCAGCGCGAAGGATCGAGCGCCGAAGAACTCAAGCAGTCGCTCAAGCAGATCGGCCGTGCCAGTGTGCGCGCCACGCACACGGTCAATCAGCTGCTGGCGCTGGCGCGCGCCGAGAACAGCGGCGTCGGCCTGGTGCGCCAGCCCTGCGACCTGGCGCGCCTCACGCTCGACGTGGTCCACGCCTGCGTGCCGCGCGCGCTGGAAAAAGGCATCGACATCGGCTACGACGGCGCCGAGCCCGGCAGCCCCGGCGTCGAGATCCAGGGCAACGCCACGCTGCTGGCCGAGTTGCTGCGCAACCTGCTGGACAACGCCATCGCGTACACGCCCTCCACGCGCGAGCGCCCGGGCGTGATCACCGTGCGCGTGCTGGCCGATCCGTTCGGCCACGTGGCGATGGTGCAGGTGGAAGACTCGGGTCCCGGCATCCCCGAGCACGAGCGCGAGCTGGTGTTCCAGCCGTTCTACCGGGCCCTTGGCACCGAGGCCGACGGCTCGGGCCTGGGGCTGCCCATCGTGCGGGAGATCGCGCAGCAGCATGGCGCCCAGGTGTCGGTGGAAGACACGCGGCCCGGCCAGATGCCGCCGGGCGCGCGTTTCACGGTACGGTTCGCGCAGGACACGGCGCGCAGCCGGCGTGCCGACGCAGGTTCGGCCGGCTTCTCCTGAACTGCAGGCGCAGCCGCGTCAGCCCGCCGCGGCGGGCTTGTACAGGCTCAGCTGCAGGCGCTCGCGCTCCATCGCGCGCACCACGGGCGGCTGTTGCGCCACCTTCTGCACATGGGCCCACAGCTGCGGGCGCGCGGCCGGATCGAGCCCGGCGATCGAGCCCCAGCGCAGCAAGGTGAGCGCATACGCGTCGAGCGGCCCCAGCCGCTCGCCGGCGAGAAAGGCGCGCCCCTGCGCTGCGGCCTGGCCTGCCATGGCTTCGAGCTCGTCGAGCTGGCCCGCGAAGGCCTGCGTGTTGTAGCGCTTGAGCTCGGGGTGGATCGATTCGTCGTCGCTGAATTTCTGCGGCATGAACACGTGCGTGAACGTGGAATGCATGGTGTTGTTCATCCAGGCCAGCGTCTGCATCACGCGCGCGCGCGTGATGCAGACGCTGGCCTGGATGAACAACAC
>JAGOCV010000172.1 GCA_017998575.1 Burkholderiaceae bacterium | reverse complement strand
GGCACGTGGTGGTGACCTTCGTGCGAGAACAGCGGCACGAGCTCGCTCACGCGGCGGCTGGCGCTGGCCACGCGCACTTCGCGCGTCATGATGTGCCCCACGGTGTCGGCCTGTCCGGTGCGTACCAGGCCACGCAGGCGCCGGCCCATGCCTTCGGCCGCGCCGGGCTCGGCGTGGCGCATGAAGTCGGCCAGTGTCACGATGCCCAGGAGGCGCTGCTGCTCGTCCGTCACCGGCAGCGCCTTGATGCGGCGGCTGCGCATGAAAGCCCAGGCTTCGCCCAGCGGCGTGCCGGCACGCACCGTGTGCACGGGCGAGGACATGATGTCGCTGCAGCGCAATTCGCCGAAGTTGCGCTGGTAGGCGGCAGCCTCGGCGTGATGCAGCAGCTCGGCCAGATCGTCGCGGCTGATGTCGAGCACCTGGTTGTAGTGCGCCAGCGCCTGGTCCAGGTCGCGCTCGGTGAAGCGGGCGCCGGCCGTCGTGGGTGCCGGTCCCTGCGCGTGTGGGTAGGCGCGGCCCGTGAGGCGGTTGTAGAGCAGGCCGGCCACCACCAGCAGCACGGCGTCGGGCAGGACCGGAAACAGCGCGAAGCCCGGCCCCGCGCCGGCGGTGGCGGCCACCAGTGCGGTGGCACCGCCAGGCGGGTGCAGGCAACGCAGCGCGAACATCAAGGCGATGGCCAGCGTCACGGCGGCGGCGGCGGCCAGGGCGGGATCGTGGATCCAGTGCGCGCACAGCGCGCCGGCCAGCGCCGAGATCGTATTGCCGCCGATCACGGCCCATGGCTGTGCCAGCGGGCTCGATGGCACGGCGAACACCAGCACGGCCGCCGCGCCCATGGGGGCGGCCAGCCACAGTGCGGCGCCTCCGCCGCCGGCCCAGGCACGGCCGGCCAGCGCCGCGATCAGGATGCCCAGGCCCGCGCCGAGGGCGGCGCGCCACTGCTCGCGCGCGCTGACATGCAGCACGGCAGGGCGCAGCAGCGACAGCGCGTGCTTCCAGAGGGGCTGTGCGCCGGGCGCAGTCATGGGTTGGCGGCCTCGATGCGGGGCACCTCGAACACGCCCCGCAGCGAGCGCAGTTCGGCGCGATGCACGCCGGCCAGCCGCTCGAGCACGTCCAGGCCCGCATCGAGCAAATGCACCTGCACCTGGCGGCGGTCGGTCTCGCCGGGGCGGCGCTGCACCAGTTCCAGCGCCTCGCAGCGCGACACCAGCGCCACGGCCGCATGAGGCTTGATCTGCAGCCGCTCCGCGATCTCGCCCACGCTGGCCCACTCGCGGCCCGGCCGGCCACGGATCTGCAGCAGCACCAGATATTGCTGGGGTGTGAGGCCCTCGGCCTGTGCGGCGAGTTCGGAGAAGCGCTCGAAACGGCGCATCTGGTAGCGGAATTCGGCGAGGACTTCGAAGTCCTGCTTCGCAAGGGGCATGGGTGAGGACGGCTGTACCACGGGCCGGGAGCGGCCCGCAGCAGGCGCGATTTATATCACGTCGGGATATAACGCCGGATGCCCGGCCCGCCACGGCGGGCGGTCAGAGCGCGTCGAACACGTCGCTGCTGAACGGTCCGTCGGGCAGCACGTAGACCACCGATCGCGAGGCGCCGAGGACGGGTGCCACCACCTGCTCATAGAACGCCACGGAGGTGATCACGCAGCCCAGGGAAATGCGGTTGTCGTCAGGCGTGGCCGACACCAGCCGCTCGCCCCGGCGTTCCTGTGCGGCGGCGGGGCGCAGGCGGTGGATGGCAAAGGCGGAGTCGTAGTCGATCCACACCACGGCCTCGCCCGTGAGGTTGCGGCCAGGTTGCGCGGCGAAGCGGCCGGCCGGCGAGGTGCGCTCGTGGGCGGCCAGCTGGCTCAGGTTGCGCTGGTTGAGCCCCGGGAAGTAGGTGTCGCCCACGGCCGAGCCCAGCAGCACGGGCGTGACGCCACGCAGCGTGCCCGTGGCGTCGAAGACGTAGAGACGGGCGTTCTTCTTGTCCACCACCGCGAACGGCAGGCCGGCGGCGTCGCCAGCCGTGATGGCGTGCTCGACGGCCTGACGCACTTCGCTCGAGGCGGCGGGCGGCAGGTTCACCGGCGCGGCTGTTGCGGGCCGGATCGCGCCGGCCAAGGTGAGGATCAGGAGCAGCGCAACAGCGCAGAAGTGGGCGCGAGGCCAGTTCGCCCGGTATCGGATCGTTGGCTGGAAAGACACCTGCATCGTGGGCGAAGGACAGTGGATGAGTGAAGGGGGAGGCTGGTCAGCGTGTGGGCGGTGTAGGAGACATCCTACGAAGCGGGCCGTCGTATCGCAATGAAAACTGTGTAACGTGAACGGTCGGCTTGAAAAAAGGCGCCATGCAAGAATCGCCCGCATGCACGCTCCTGTCCGCAGGTCCTCCTTCTTCGCGCATCAGTGGCCGCGCGTGCTGCTCGGACTGGTCGTTGCCGCCCTGGGGTGCGTGTGGCTGGCGCGCGCCGCCCTTGATCGGCAGCACGAGGCCTTCGACACCGATGGGCGCATCGTCCACCGGCTCATCAGCCAGCAGGTGGTGCAGCACGATGCCGTCCTGGTCACGCTGGCCTTGTTGCAGCCGGGGCCCGGCGCGGCGCCCGGCCGGCTGACCTCGCTGTATCCGCAGATCCTGAGCGTGATCAGCCGCGGGCCCGGTGCCATCTGGCCGGACGCGGCCCTGGCGGCGGCCGAAGCGCGTTCACGTACCAGTCGCCGCGCCGAACTGGCCGACGCCGACTTTGCTGCCGAACGCTTCCGTATCGTGCTGGCGTCGCAGCCGGCCAGTCATGCCTTCGTGATCCATGCGCGCCAGATGGTGCCCTGGCACGAGTGGCCGATGCTGCGTGACGCCAGCCCCGTGCGGGTGGAACTGCAACAGGCCGGCCAGCGGCTGGTGCTGCAGGCGGGCGATGGCGGAATGGCGGCCGGTGCCGGTGGCTGGCATTTCGAGTTCCGCAAGCGGCTGGCTTCCGACAGTCAGCCGTTCGACGTGGTGCTGGAGCAGCGCGTGGGCTGGGGCGGCTTGCCGTGGCTGGCCATGCTGGCGTGGTGCATGGTCGTGGCGCTGGCGCTGGCCGCGCAGGCCGCGGTGCAACGCCAGCGTGCAGCGCGCCGTCGCGCGGAGGACCTGCTGCGTCTGGGCCACGTGGCGCGCCTGAACACGCTGGGCGAACTGGCTGCCGGCATGGCGCACGAATTGAACCAGCCGCTCACGGCCGTGTTGGCCAGCACGCAGGCCGCGCGGCGCCTGCTGCAGGAGGATCCCCCTGAACTCGCCACCGCGCGCGAGGCCATGACCCGGGCCGCCGAACAGGCTCGCCGTGCCAGCGACGTGGTGGGACGCCTGCGCCGGTCGATCGAGCGGCCCGAGCTGGCCCCACGCATGGACACGGTGGACCTGTCCGCGATCGCACGCGCCGCGCTCGACCTGCTCGAACCCGAATTCGCGCGCCGCAACGCTGCGGCCCGGCTGGTCGCACCGGTGCCGGTGCGTGTGCAGGCCGATGCCGTCGCGGTCGAACAGATCCTGCACAACCTGCTCATGAACGCGCTGCAGGCGCTGGAAATGGTGCCGGTCGGGCGCCGCAGTGTCGAGGTGCGCGTGCATGCCGACGGCGCTGCTGCCGCCTCCGGAACGATCGAGGTGCGCGACAGCGGCCCCGGCATCGCGGCCGACGTGTTGCCGCGTATCTTCGAGCCCTTCTTCAGCACGCGCGCCGGCGGGCACGGCCTGGGCCTGAGCCTGTGCGAATCGCTGGCCACGGGCATGGGTGGAACGCTCGTCGCCACCTCGGACGGCGAACATGGCTCCACCTTCACCCTGTCGCTGCCGCTCGCGGCGGGCGGCTGATTTCACACCATTCGCGCTGCCATCCCATGTCCACACCCGCCATGCCGCTGTCGCCCCTGGTGCACCTCATCGACGACGACGAGGCCGTGCGTGCCAGCCTGTCGCTGCTCATCGGCACCGTGGGCCTGCGCGTGCAGGGTTGGCCTGACGCACAGCAATTCATGGCCGGGTTCGACCGCGAGGCCATCGGCGCCATCGTGCTGGACGTGCGCATGCCCGGCATCAGCGGGCTCACCGTGCTGCAGCGGCTGATGGAGCAGGGCGTGGACCAGCCCGTCATCATGCTCACCGGCCACGGCACGGTGGAGATGTGCCGCCGCGCGTTCAAGAGCGGCGCGGCCGAGTTCCTTGAAAAGCCGGTGGACGACGAGGCCCTGCTCGAAGCGCTGCACAACGCCGTGCGCCAGCACGTGCGGTCGCGCGAGCGCCACCAGGCCGGGCGCGAAGCGCGCGAGCGCTATGCGCAACTGTCGGCGCGCGAGCGCGAGGTGCTGGGCCTGATCACCAGCGGCCTCACCAACAAGGACATCGGCCGTGCGCTCGACGTTTCGCCCCGTACGGTGGAAACGCATCGCGCCAACCTGTTCGCCAAGCTGCAGGTACCCTCGCTGGCGCAGCTGATCCGCCAGTACGCCGCGCTGGCCGACGAGGCGGACGGCATCGATGCGACGGGCACTCCTGAGCCCTAGGCGCAAGGCCTGCACTCCGTAGTTCTACGCAGGTGCTCGCGTAGCGCTACGAATGGGCGGTCGGGGATCGGACTTCTAAAGTTCTTCTCACGGTCGATCGGTACCGAGACATCCCAACGGAGAACTTCATGAACACCTCGTCTGCCCGCGCTCTGCGCACTTCGCGCCTGTCCCTCGCCGCTTCCGGCATGGCCGTCCTGCTGGCCGCCCCGCTGGCCCAGGCCCAGCAAGCCGCGACCCCTGCCGCGAGCCCGGCCACGAGCCCGGCCGTGCGGGTCGAGAAGAACATGTCGCTGCAACTCGCCTCGCAACTGGCCGCCGACGCCGTGGCCGCCTGTGCCGCCAACAACTACGCCGTCGCCGCCACCGTGGTGGACCGCGCCGGCACCGTGCGCGCCGTCATGCGTGCCGACAACGCCGGCCCGCACACGCTGGGCGCCAGCCAGCAGAAGGCCTTCACCTCGGCTTCGGCCAAGAACAACACGCTGGCCATGATGGAAGGCGCGCAGAAGAACCCCGCAGCCGCCAATCTGGTCCACATCCCGGGCTACCTGCTGCTGGGCGGGGGCGTGCCCGTGAAGGTGGGCAACGAGGTCATCGGCGCCATCGGTGTCGGCGGTGCACCCGGCGGCCACCTCGACGAACAATGCGCCGTTGCCGCGCTCGACAAGGCGCAGGCCCTGCTGAAATAAGCGCCTTATCCGCCGCAGGCCAGGAGCACACCATGCAGACACGCACCTCGCGATCCGTAGCCCGCCCCGTCCGCCGCCCCATTGCACGCTCCCTTTTACGCACCGGCGCGCTGCGCACGGTCGCCGTGCTGCTGGCCCTGGGCGCCGCGCTGTCGGCCGGCGCGCAGGTGGCGCCTTCGTCCGCCGAGCGTGCCGCCTACACCGGCCTGCTGGCCGCCGCCGCGCAGGGCGACGCCGCCGCCGTGGGCCGCGCGGCGCCCGGCACGCTGGACGTGCGCGATGCGCGCGGGCGCACGCCGCTGCACGTGGCGGCTTTCGCGCGCCAGCACGCCGTCATCCGCGCGCTGGCCAAGGCAGGCGCCGATCTCGGCGCGCTGGAGAACGACCGCTACGACGCCGTCACCATCGCAGCCGTGGCCGACGACGAGGAAACCTTGCGCCTGCTGCTGTCGCTGGGCGCGAGCGCGAAGCTCGTCACCAGCCGCTACGACGGCACGGCGCTCATCGCTGCCGCTCACCTGGGCCACGATGGCGTGGTGCGCCAGCTGATCGCCGCCGGCGCACCGCTGGACCACGTGAACAACCTGCACTGGACGGCCGCCATCGAAGCCGTCGTGCTGGGCGACGGCGGCCCGCGCCATCAGTCCACGCTCAAGGCGCTGATCGATGCGGGCGCCAACCTCAAGCTCACCGACCGCGAGGGCAACACGCCGCTGCAACTGGTGCGCGCGCGGGGCTATACGGAGATGGTGCGCATGCTGGAGAAGGCCGGCGGCTGACGCCCTGGCAGGGCTGTGCGCGCAACGGCCGCGCCAGCTCAGGCCCGCGCCACCACGCGGCGCGCCAGCGCGATCACGGGCGCGTCCACCATGCGGCCGTCCAGCGTGAAGAGGGCGTGGCCCTGCTCGGCGCGTTCCAGCACGCGGCGAGACCAGTCGAGTTGGCCGGCACCGGGCCTGAACGCATCGCGCACCGGCGCGATCTGATCGGGGTGTATGCAGAGCTTGCCGCCAAAACCCATGCGCAGGCTGCGCGCGGCGTCGTGAGCCATGCGCGCGATGTCTTGGGTGTCGGTGGTCACGCCGTCGATGGGCGGTGCCAGTCCGGCACGGTGCGAGGCGCGCACCAGTGCGAAGCGGGCCGGCAGCAGTTCGGGTTCATCGCCTTCGCACGCCATGCCCAGGTCGGCCATGAAGTCGAGATGGCCGAACGCCAGCCGCGTGACGCCGGGGGCGGTGGCCAGCGAGTCCACCGTGTCCAGGCCGGCACCCGACTCGATCAGCGGCACGATCTGCGCGCGCGCGCCCAGCGTGGACGACAGCGCCGCGAGCGCTTCGGCCGCATCGGCCTTGGGCAGCACGATGCCGGCCAGGCCTGCGCCGGTCCACGCCCTGGCCGCGGCCACGTCGGCCGCATGCCAGGGCGTGCCGAGGGCGTTGATGCGCACGAGCGTGCGCGCGCGCTCGCCGGTCGGCATGGCATCGAGTGCCGATGCCAGTTTCGCCCGCGCCGTGTCGCGGGCCTCGGGCGGCACGGCGTCTTCCAGGTCGACGATCACGATGCCGGCGCCGCTGGCGTGCGCGCGGCCGAAGCGCTCGGGCCGCGTGGCGGGCACGAACAGGAACGTGGTGGCGACCGCCACGGGGTTCGATGGGGCTGTCATGACGCCTTGAGCAGGGCGCCCACCGATGGGACGGAGGCGAGCGACCACACGCGATCGATCGCCGCGCGTGCGGCGGCGGCGTCCACATCGCCGTAGGCCGACAGCCGCATGGCCTTGGCATCGACCTCCTCGCGCGACAGCGTGTTGCCCGGATCGCCCTTGGGCTCGTCCACGCGGCCGTCGAGCACGCGGCCGTCGGTGGTGTGCACGGTGACCTTGCCGATCCAGCGGCGCGGGTAGGCACCATCGACCTCGTCGTCGAGCACCATCTCCACGCGCCGGGCAAGCTGCTGCGTGTCGGCGGAGAGCGCATCGGCGTCGAATTCGCCCAATCCCGCGTGTCCATGCGCGGCGACGAGCGCGAGCACCGTGCCCATGGAAAACTTGCTCTGGTGCACAGTGACCGGATCTGTCACCGGCCCCAGCACGTCGATGGCCCCCTGGTGCACACGCGTGACCACACGTGCCAGATCGGCGGGCGACAAACCATGCGTGCGCATGACGGCCAGCAGCGCGTCGGCGGCGGGATGCGTGTGGCGGCACGAGGCATGCCACTTGAAAGAGGTTTCGGCCGTGGCCCAGCGCGTGCCCAGGCCATCGGCCAGGCGCGTGGGATCGGCGTCCTGCGACATCCCGGCGGCCATGCCCTGCGGGCCTTCCAGGATGTCCGCCGCCCCGGTGAAGCCATCGTCGGCCAGCCACGCGGCCATCAGCCCGGCGGCAGCAGCATGTGCGGTGTGCAGCTGCTTGGAATCGGCCGCGCTGCGCAGGAATTCCCACAGGCCCGCGGCCTGCGTGCCGGCCGAGCCGAACCCGTGCAGCATGGCGCGCGCATCCAGTCCCAGCACATTGCCCACGGCGGCGGCAGCAGCCAACGTGCCGGCCGTGCCAGTGGTGTGGAACACTTTGTAGTGCGAGCGGCCGAGGAATTCGCCGATGCGGATGCCCACCTCGTAGCCCGCCACGCAGGCCGCCAGCAGTTGTTGGCCGCTGGCACCCGTGGATTGCGCTGCCGCCAGCGCGGCCGGGAACACCACCGTCGCCGGATGGAACACCGAGCCGTTGTGCACGTCGTCCTGCTCCGCGATGTGCGAGGCAGCCGCGTTCACCAGAGCGGCGAACACGGGACTGGTGCGCGCGCCGTCGGTGAGGATTTCGCTCGGTCCGTCGGCCGGGCCCATGGCGCGCGCGAACGCCTCGATGCTGCGCACCGGGCGCGCCTGCCGGCCGGCGAAGGCCGAGCCCAGCCAGTCGGCCATCAGGTCTTCGGTGCGCGCGATCACGGGCGCGGGGATCACCTCGAAGCGCAGGCCGGCGGCGAAGGCCGCGAGCTGCGCCGTGCGGGAAAGGGGGGTGTCGCTCATGCCGGTGACTCCTGGGGCTGCGGCGCCGTGGGGGATGCAAGGCGCGCGACGGCGGCGTCGGCCAGGCCCATCTCGCGCAGCACGGCCGCCGTGTGCTGGCCCACGGCGGCCGTGCTGCGCGAGATGGGCCTGGCC